>CANKTT010000012.1 GCA_947486505.1 Actinomycetota bacterium
CACAAGTAGCGATAGCTGCATCTCGAGATGAAACACTTCCAGCATTTACTGGCGTAAAGATTGATGTTGAAGGCGCTGTCATAACACTGGCTGCCACAGACAGGTATCGGCTTGCAGTTCGCGAAATGAATTGGTCACCAACATCCACCACTCTCAACACACACGCACTAGTACCCGCAAAATTTTTATCGGAGTCTTCTAAGTCACTTTCACACAGCGAATCAATCTCACTTGCCTTTGCAACTGGAAACGAGGGCTTAATTGGCATCGAAGGATCAGGCCGTCAAACAACAAGCCGTTTATTAGCTGCAGATTTTCCTAAGTACCAAACTTTACTTCCAACCGAATCAACTACTGTCGCGCAAATCAGCACTAGCGCACTAGTTGAATCTGTTAAACGCGTTTCGCTGGTTTTAGAAAGAGAAGCGCCGATTCGCGTTCACTTTACGAATGGCGAGGCAGTGATCACTGGCGGCGGCGGCAGTGGGGAGTTAGCGGAAGCTAAAGAATTTATCGAATGCACGCTTACTGGCGAGGAATTAACTATTGCATTCAACCACCAATTCTTACTTGACGGCCTAAGCGCGATCGACTCCTCGGTTGCAGTTATTTCTATGACAACACCAATCAGGCCAGCGGTAATTTCCGGGGCTACAGATTTTGGCGCACAACCCGACGACAGCTTCAAATACTTGCTTATGCCAATCCGGCAACAATAGAGATCTTTATCGGCGCCAGTAAGTAATGCAGATAACTGAACTCTCACTTCGTAATTTTCGCAATCACGAAAACCTAGACCTCTCATTTTCTTCCGGCGCAACAACAATCGTGGGCCGAAATGGGCGCGGCAAAACAAATATTGTTGAAGCTGTTCACTACCTAGCCACCCTTGGCAGTCACCGAGTTTCGCAAGACGCACCTTTAATTCGCAATGGACATAATACGGCGACCATTTTGGCAAACTTCGAAAAACATAACCGCAAAGCAAAAACTGAACTAACAATTAACTTCCCCGGCACGAACAAAGTCTCGCTTAACGGAAGTTCTCTCGCCAGAACAAGAGACATTCTTGGTTTAGTAACCACAGTTATTTTTTCGCCGGAAGACTTAGATTTAGTAAAAGGAGAGCCTTCCGCACGCCGCAAATTTGTTGATGAATTAAGCACGCTTCTCGCACCTAAATTTTCTAGCACGCGCAGCGACTACGAAAGAACTTTAAAACAGCGCAACACTCTTTTAAAATCACTAGGACGCCGCAACCCATCCACTCAAGCGCGGGCGACTTTAGATGCCTGGGACGAACAATTAATTCAATATGGTTCTGAAATTATCTTTACCCGTTTAGAAAACCTTAAACGGATAGAGCCGTTCGTATCTGAATTTGGTACAACAATAAGTGGTGACACCGAACCGCTTCACTTAAGTTATGTAAACAATTGGCTCCCGCCCGAACCATTTACTAAAGCTGATCTGGCAAATCTTTTCAAAAGAGAGTTAGAAAACAGAAACAAGGACGAAATTGATCGCGGCCTCACTTTGGTTGGACCACATCGCGATGATCTAAATATTCAACTTAGTGATATGCCGGCAAAAGGTTACGCCTCTCACGGGCAGTCATGGTCAATTGCAATCGCATTGCGGTTAGCAGCGTTTAAAATTTTGCGAGAACATGACGATGATCCAATTTTGATCTTGGATGATGTATTCGCTGAACTAGATGAGAGGCGGCGTAGTCGGCTGATTTCAATCATTGCTGATGTCGAGCAGACCTTAATCACGGCCGCAGTATTAGAGGATATTCCAAAAGGATTGCCGAGCCACCAACTTTTGTTAGAGGATAACTAACATCGTGTTAGATAAACCTCAACAAGAATTCTTACGGTCCTTGCTAAGTCGAGCCAGAGTCCGAACCTCAACTGTGCCAAATCGTAGAAATAGAAATACTAATTTTTACGATGAGCAAAGAAGTGGATCCGGCCCAGACGAACGAGACCCCGCAACTCTGTCCGGGCTGATTGATCGCTTAATCATCAGCAAGGGCTGGGACTTACAGGTTGCAACCGGGCGACTACATGGTCAATGGGGTCTAATCGTCGGCCATGATGTGGCTACCCACGTGAAAATTGAGTCTTTCAACCTAGATCCAAGTGGACAGTCTGGCTCTTTGATTTTGCGGGCGGAATCTAGTGCTTGGGCAACTCAAATTCGGCTCCTGCTTCCGACCATTTCTCAGCGGCTAGGCGAAGAAATCGGACAAGGCCGAATCAGCGAAATTAAAGTCCTAGGGCCTACCGCTCCATCCTGGAAACATGGCCAAAGAAGCGTCCCTGGACGTGGCCCGCGAGATACCTACGGGTGATACCCCGACTCCCAAAAAATTCAATAAACAGATAGGATTAGGGGTACTAGCGCGCCTGAAAAACTCCCAATTTAGGGTCTGACATTCAGGAGCCAACAACGCACGAGGAAAGGCCCAAAAAGTGACGTATGACGGCAGTGCCATCCAGGTCCTAGAAGGCCTTGATGCAGTTAGAAAACGCCCAGGCATGTACATCGGTTCAACCGGTGAACGAGGCCTCCACCACTTGGTCTACGAAGTAGTAGATAACTCGGTTGATGAAGCACTAGCTGGGCATTGCACCCACATCGAAGTGACAATTTTGCAAGATGGCGGCGTTCGTGTTGTCGATAATGGCCGCGGAATCCCAGTCGATATTGTGCCCTCTGAAGGTAAACCAGCTGTTGAAGTAGTTCTTACAGTTCTCCATGCCGGCGGAAAGTTTGGCGGCAGCGGCTACGCAGTTTCGGGTGGACTTCATGGTGTTGGCGTCTCTGTAGTTAATGCACTTTCTAAAAACGTAGACGTCGAAGTACGTCGCGAAGGTTTCATTCATACCCAGTCTTACAAGTACGGCGTTCCGGTTGCTCCGTTGAAAAAAGGCGGCAAGACCGACATCACTGGAACTACCGTTACGTTCTGGGCTGACGGAGATATTTTCGAGACAACCGTTTACGATTTTGAAACACTTTCCCGTCGTTTTCAAGAAATGGCATTTCTAAATCGCGGCCTCACTCTTTCCTTAACTGACGAGCGGGCTTCTACTGGACTGGTTATTGACGAAGAAACTGGCGAACCAAAAGTTGATGGCCCACGCAGTGTCACTTACATGTATGAGGGTGGAATCAGGGATTTCGTTGAACACCTAAATGTTCGTAAGTCACCGATTCACAACGACATCGTTGAGTTTTTCTCAGAAGATACAAACCGTGGTCTAAGTCTTGAAGTTGCAATGCAATGGAACAGTAGCTACACCGAATCGGTTTATTCCTTTGCCAACACAATCAACACAATCGAGGGTGGAACTCACGAAGAGGGTTTCCGCACTGCGCTAACTTCGCTAGTAAATAAATTTGCTCGCGAATGGAGCATCCTAAAAGAAAAAGATACAAATCTCTCCGGTGAAGACGTGCGCGAAGGACTTACTGCGATCGTGTCGATCAAACTTCACGAACCACAGTTCGAAGGTCAGACAAAAACCAAACTTGGCAACACCGAAGCCAAAGCATTCGTACAAAAAGTTGTTAATGAAGAACTTGCAGCCTGGTTTGAAAAGAATCCTGCGCAAGGTAAAGACATCGCACGCAAATCTTTACAAGCCGCAACCGCTCGCTTGGCAGCTCGAAAAGCGCGCGACTTAGCACGCAACCGCAAAGGTTTATTAGGCAGCAGCAGCTTGCCTGGCAAATTGAAAGATTGTTCTAGTAACGAACCTGCTGAATGTGAAGTATTCATTGTTGAAGGTGACTCGGCCGGCGGCTCTGCAGGTCAAGGCCGCGACCCACGCACTCAAGCAATTTTGCCAATCCGTGGAAAAATTCTTAACGTTGAAAAAACCAGAATCGATCGGGTACTTGCAAACACCGAAGTACAAGCAATTATTTCGGCATTTGGAACTGGCATACAAGACGAATTCGACATCAACAAATTGCGCTATCACAAATTAGTCTTGATGGCGGATGCTGACGTTGATGGACAACACATTCGCACTTTGCTTTTAACATTCCTATTCCGTTACATGCGCCCACTCGTTGATGGCGGATTTGTTTATGTGGCGCAACCACCGCTTTACAAAGTTAAGTGGTCGCGCGAAACACCAGGTTACGCATACTCCGACAAACAGCGCGATCAAATCGTTGAAGCAGGATTAGCGTCAGGTAAGAAGCTTCGCACCGAAGACATTCAGCGCTATAAAGGTCTTGGCGAAATGAATGCAGAAGAACTTTGGGAAACCACAATGGATCCAGCAACTCGTGTTCTGTTGCAGGTTTCCGTTGATGATGCAGCACAAGCTGATCAACTTTTCTCAACCCTTATGGGAGAAGACGTCGATAGTCGACGCAACTTCATTCAACGCAATGCACATGACGTGCGGTTCTTGGACATCTGATGACTGAAATTAATGACGCCACTCACGATCAAATTGAAATTGTAGACCTTAATGTCGAAATGCAAAGGTCTTATCTGAACTATGCAATGAGTGTTATCGTCTCGCGCGCATTGCCTGATGTACGAGATGGCCTTAAACCAGTTCACCGCCGCGTTATCTATGCAATGTATGACGGCGGTTACCGCCCAGATCGTGCATTCAATAAAAGTGCTCGAGTCGTGGGCGAAGTTATGGGCCAGTACCACCCACATGGCGACAGCGCGATTTATGACACCTTGGTTCGTTTAACTCAAGCCTGGTCACTTCGCTACCCACTTGCGCAAGGTCAAGGTAACTTCGGCTCACCTGGAAACGACTCAGCAGCAGCATCTCGATATACCGAAGTTCGCATGGCCCAACTCGCCATGGAAATGGTTCGCGATATCGATCAAGAGACCGTTGATTTCACACCAAACTACGACGGCAAAAACCTTGAACCAACCGTTTTACCAAGTCGATTCCCGAACCTTTTGGTTAATGGTTCATCGGGTATTGCCGTGGGAATGGCAACCAACATCCCGCCACACAACCTAACCGAGGTAGCTGCTGGTGTGCAATGGGCACTCGATCACCCAGATGCCACGCGCGAAGAATTACTGGAAGCGTTGATGGAAAGAATTTCTGGCCCAGATTTCCCAACTGGTGGTCAGATTGTTGGACGTCGTGGAATCCAAGACGCCTATCGCACAGGGCGTGGCTCTGTCACAATGCGAGCTGTCACTGAAATTACAGAAGATAAGCGTGGTCGCACAATCATTGCTATTACCCAGCTGCCGTACCAAGTTAATCCAGACAACTTACTTGAACGCATTGCAGAACTTGTAGAGCAAGGCAAAGTGGGTGGTATCGCAGATTTGGTCGATGAAAGTTCTTCTCGAACCGGTATGCGCATTGTTGTAGTTCTAAAGCGCGACGCTGTACCAAAGGTTGTTCTAAACAACTTGTTCAAGTACACACAATTGCAAGACAACTTTGGCGCAAACATGTTGGCGCTTGTTGACGGCGTGCCTCGCACTTTGACTCTTGATGCATTTGTAACGAACTGGATTGAACATCAAGTTGAAGTCATTCAGCGTCGCACTGCTTACCGGTTACGAATTGCTGAAGAGCGCGTACATATTTTGATTGGCCTGCTAAAGGCAATTGATCGCATCGATGAAGTTATCGCATTAATCCGCGCCTCAGAGTCTGCCTCGGTTGCGCAAGCCGGCTTAATGAAACTTCTTGACATTGACGAAATTCAAGCTCAAGCCATTCTTGATATGCAACTGCGCAAACTTGCCGCACTTGAACGCAACGAGTTACAAACTCAGCACGACAAACTGATGTCTGAAATCGCTGACTACAAAGACATCTTGTCGAACCTCACGCGACAACGCAGCATCGTTAGCGACGAGTTGGCGGACATTGTTAACAAATTTGGTGACGAACGACGGACTACAATTGTTGCTGATGAAAACGACGTAACCCATGAAGATTTAATTGCGGTTGAACCAATCGTGGTTACCCTTTCCGCTGACGGCTACATCAAGCGCACCAAGGCTGCGTTGTATCGGTCCCAAAAACGGGGTGGACGTGGCGTTAAGGGCGCAGCCCTGAAGCAAGATGATGTTGTCACGAATTTCTTTGTGACCACGACACATCATTGGATTTTGTTCTTTACAAACCGAGGTCGTGTATTCCGCGTTAAGGCATACGAGCTAACCGACACTGGACGCGATGCGCGTGGACAACATGTTGCTAACTTGCTATCGCTTGCTCCTGAGGAACACGTAGTAGAGGTCCAAGACTTGCGCGATTACGATCAAGCCAAGTACCTGGTACTTGCCACTCGTAATGGCGTGATCAAAAAGTCACGCTTGTCGGATTATGAC
This sequence comes from Actinomycetota bacterium, assembly GCA_947486505.1. Next base: position 6,362 of record CANKTT010000012.1, read on the forward strand.
TCTTCACGCAGCACAGGCCTGGTCGCAATCACATTACGTGACGAAGACGACGTGGTTTCTGCTCAGCTAGTAAACGATGAAGATGATTTACTTTTGGTTTCCAAAATGGGCTACTCAGTTCGCTGCCATGCAGACGATGCAACATTGCGTCCAATGGGACGAACCGCAGGTGGTGTGATCGGAATCAGATTCAAAACTGATGATGACTACTTGCTAAAAATGGAAGTAGCAACTACTGACTCATTTGTGGTAACTGTCACCGAAGGTGGCTGGGCCAAGCGCACTTCAATCGAAGAGTGGAATGCAAAGGGTCGTGGCACCCAAGGCGTGCGAGCTATGCGCCTTGTTGAAAAACGCGGCGGCTTAGCTGGCGCCTTAATCTGTGCAGCCGATGATGAAATTTTTGCCATCGCGAGCAATGGCGTCGTTATCCGTACTCGGGTAGATGAAATCCGGGCCGCTGGACGCGACACTATGGGCGTTTCGTTTATGAAGGTTGGGGATGACGACCAAGTCGTCGCAGTTGCTCGAAGTAGCGCAGCATCCATGGCGGCCTTGGACAGCGTGGAAGTCACAGTAGAAGAATCTGCCGTGGCCGAACCTGAAGAAGTAAATGATGAAGCTGCCGATCACGTGGAAGAGGCATAAGTGTCAGATATTGATATCGACTTAAATGACGATCAGCCGACAAAGCGAAACTTCTTTAAGAACCCCCTTAAGTCTGCCGAGCCATCGACTTCCGCTGCGTCACCAGGCGCTTCAGTGACACAAACCGTACAGACAGAAGTAAAGCCCGCAGCGCGCCAAGTTACGCTGCACCTAACTCATATCGATCCTTGGTCTGCAGCTAAACGGGCTTTTGTGTTAGGTGTTCTTATCGCTGGTGTTCTAATCGTGGCCACCATAGTCCTATGGTTAACGCTTTCAGCTGCAGGTGTTTTTGAGGCAGTTTCAAGCCTCTGGAGTGATGCATCAGGTAATGCCGGAGCGGGTATCAGCTTTTTGTCTTTGGGGCGCTTACTTGGGTTAGTAATGGTCATTTCGGCAATTGAAATTGTGCTTTTGAGCGTACTTTCGACGCTTTTTGCAGTCTTGTACAACCTAAGTGTTGGCTTCACTGGCGGTGTTGAATACACCTTCACAGACCGGAGCTAACTCCTTATTTTGGGTGATTGCCCGCTTTAAGGTAACCTCTTAATTCGTGCCGTGAAATAGGCACATCTAGAAAGAAATTTAAGAATCGTAAGAAATCAGGGCCCATAGCTCAGCTTGGTTAGAGCGCTTCGCTGATAACGAAGAGGTCGGTGGTTCAAGTCCACCTGGGCCCACGCAAGGTTTTCGAGTCTAGGAAGATGGGAAGCGTAATGAAAAAACTTTTGTCCCTGGCATTGCTAGCTGTTGCTGGTTACGTAATCTATCAACAGGCAGAGAACAGCAAGGCTGAACAGGAATTGTGGACACAGGCTACTTCAGAGTAGATTTTGTCCTACGGTTTTTACCGCCGGGGAATTAGCTCAATTGGTAGAGCACTGCCTTTGCAAGGCAGGGGTTAGGGGTTCGAGTCCCCTATTCTCCACAACTAAGTGGAGGTAGTTTTACTACCTCCACTTTTTGAATATTCGTTCAATACATTTTTGGAAAACACTTGAAAGAATCATCATGAATGACCTGCGTGGCGCCTCACCGCAAGTTAAGCGATTTCTAGCTGGTGCATTACTCAACTCACTTGGTGGCGGTTTAACCCTTCCTGTTTTAGTCATTTATTTAAACCAAGTGCGCGGCCGATACAACTCTGTTGATGGCCTGGTGTGGGTTTTTGCAGGCGCAGTCGGCCCAGCAATCTCGGGATTCATGTTGCAGTTTGAACTGGTAGCGGCCTGGATTGGACTAATTGTTTTAGGCCAAGTTATTGGCGGCATATCGGCCTTACGTTTGCGCCGAGTTCTAACTCCTACCCAAGACGGACTTTTGAAGGCTGACGAAAAATAGTTAGCAATTACTTTTTACCCACAGGGCCAAACCTTCAAAACGCCTGATAAATAAGGATATCCACAGGTAGGGTCAGGCTGTCCACACAGGATATCCCCAACTGAATACCCATTGTTTCGGCGGTTTTCCCCAATTTGTCCACTTAGTTATCCACAGGAGTCATTGTTTCTGTCAGACATGGGCCATAAAGTCATGACTACCTGGTTGCAACAAGGGGTTTTAACTTAGGCACGAAAAGGTGGATTACATGAGCGTCGCGGAATTTCCCCGCAATTATGAAGAAGATGGCGCATTAGTACCACCTCAAGATATTGTCGCCGAGCAATCAGTTCTGGGTGCAATGCTGCTTAGCAAAGATGCAATCGCCGAAGTTATCGAAAGTCTTCGGGAGATCGATTTTTATAAACCTGCGCACGCTACCGTTTATGGCGCGATCTTAGACATCTATGGGCGCGGGGAACCGGCGGATGCAATCACCGTTGCAAACTATTTGAGCAAGTCGGGTGCACTGGGAAATGTTGGTGGCGCAGGCTACTTACACACATTGGTTGCAAGTGTTCCAACTGCTGCAAATGGTGCCTATTACGCGCGCATTGTTACCGAACGCGCAATCCTACGTCGACTTGTTGATGCGGGAACAAGAATTGCGCAAATGGGTTACGCCGGTGACGCTGAGGTAGATCAATTAGTTGATCGCGCGCAAGCCGAAGTATATGAAGTAACTGGACGCCGAACTTCAGAAGATTACGCACCACTTTCTGAAATCATGCCACACACTCTGTCTGAAATTGAAGCGATCGAAGGTAGAGGCGGACAACTAGTCGGCGTTCCAACTGGATTCCAACAACTCGATGACATCACGCACGGACTTCATGCCGGCCAACTGATCATTGTTGCTGCACGTCCGGCAATCGGTAAGTCCACCTTGGCGTTAGACCTTGCGCGATCGGCAAGCATCAAACACAATTTGACGTCGGCGATTTTTTCACTTGAAATGAGCCGCAACGAAATTGTGATGCGACTACTTTCGGCAGAAGCTCAAGTTGGATTGAACCACATGCGCGCCGGCACACTTAGTGATGCGGACTGGGGACGTCTTGCGAACAAGATGGGTCAAGTCAACGATGCACCGCTGTTTATTGACGACTCGCCAAACATGACCATGATGGAAATTCGCGCTAAAGCTCGTCGACTAAAGCAGCGCTTCGATCTAAAACTTTTAATCATCGATTACTTGCAACTTATGTCATCAGGTAAAAAAGTTGAGAGCCGCCAAGTTGAAGTTTCAGAATTTTCTCGCTCACTAAAACTTCTGGCAAAAGAGTTGGAAATTCCAGTGATTGCAATTAGCCAGTTGAACCGTGGCCCGGAACAGCGTCAAGATAAGCGGCCAATGCTTTCTGACTTGCGCGAATCTGGATCTCTTGAACAAGACGCCGACATGGTTGTACTGCTACATCGCGAAGATGTTTATGAACGAGAATCACCGCGCGCCGGCGAAGCCGACTTTATTTTGGCAAAGCACCGCAATGGGCCAACTGGAACCGTTACCGTTGCATTCCAAGGCCATTACAGCCGTTTTGTTGACATGGCTACTTCATAAGCGTTTCCCTGTCTCTGAAAGAAGCAGATCATGAGTAATAGATCAACCCAAATAGATCGCACACACCTGGCTTCATTGCTAGAGCTTGAACGCAAGACGTATCGAGATAATCACCAGAAGTCGCTTGCGCTATACAAAGATGCGAAGAACTTGTTTGGTGGCGTTCCAATGCCATGGATGAACAAATGGGTTGGTGGATTTCCGCTTTACATGCAAAGTGCCAAAGGCAACATCATTACCGATGTAGATGGCCATGAATACATTGACTTTGCGCTCGGCGATACTGCAGCTATGACTGGACATTCACCAGATGCCAGCGTCAAAGCAATTATCGATCGAATGCAAGATCTAGGCGGCATAACAACCATGATGCCTACTGAAGATGCGCAGTGGGTTGGCGCCGAATTAACTCGCCGATTCAAAGTACCGCTTTGGTCATTCACCGTCTCGGCAACTGATTCGAATAGATGGGCGATTCGACTCGCGCGGCTAGCCACTGGAAAAAGCAAAATACTAGTTTTCTCTTACTGCTACCACGGATCTGTAGATGAAACCTTTGGCGTCTTAGACGAAAGTGGCAACACTGTTTCACGCCCAGGCAATGTCGCCCCGCCAGTTCCAATTGATCAAACAACTCGCGTGGTTGAGTTCAACGATCTGCCCGGGCTAGAAGCCGCATTGCAGCACGGTGACGTGGCAGCAATTTTGACTGAGCCAGCACTAACAAATATCGGAATCGTTTTGCCAGAACCTGGCTACCTTGAAGGCATGCGCGAATTGGCAACGAAGTATGGCGCACTTTTAATGATCGATGAAACCCACACCATCTCTGCGGGCTACGGTGGCATGACGTTGCGTGACAAACTAGACCCAGATATTTTCATAATTGGAAAAAGCATCGGTGCCGGAATTCCGTCAGGTGCCTATGGCTTCAAGCAAGAAGTTGTTGACTTAATCAATTCGCACACTGAAGCAGACTTGCTAGATGTTGGTGGCATTGGGGGCACACTTGCGGGAAATGCTTTGTCGTTAGCAGCAATGCGAGCAACCTTAGGTGAAGTCTTAACTGAGCAAGCGTTTGAACACATGATTCAGTTAGCAACGCGCTATACCGACCAAGTAAATGCAGCGCTCGATGAATACGATGTGCCGTGGTCGATCTCGCAATTAGGTGCCCGTGCTGAATATCGCTTTACTTACCCGGCGCCAAAGACCGGAACTGAAGCAATGCACGCTGGCGATGACGAACTAGATGAATTCATGCACTTGTTTATGTGTAATCGTGGCGTGCTAATGACACCTTTTCACAACATGGCATTGATGTGTCCAACAACAACACAAGAACAAGTCGATCGTCATGGTGCTCTATTTGCTCAGGCCATGTCAGAGCTAACTCAGGCGTAAATCTTTAATTACGAATACATTTAGAATTTGATTATGACGCTACGCCTACGCCTTCAATTGTTTATTGCATTTTTCGCAATAACGGTGTTAGGGGCTGCGATTTGGGAACGCTATGTATATCTGCGAGCGCGTGCTGAGATAAGTGATTCGATTGCGGAAGATATCCGATTAGATGAAGTAGCCGATCAACTCTCAGCGGCCTTGAGTGTTTCAATCTTTATCAGCCTTGTGTTACTAGTTCTTGCCTGGATTTTTTTGGATCGTTGGATACTTGCACCCCTCGATGAAATGCGCAGCGAGTTGCGCATGGTTGCCAGTGGAACAATTCATCAAGTTATCGAAGTTGCCAATCCACCCGAGATTCAGTTAGCGGCAGCCGACGCGGAGTCCATGCGGCAAAACTTAGTGATGCAAATTGACTTGGCACGAGCAGCTTGGCAGGGCCTTGAGCAAGACGCTCCACTGGTTGCTTCGATGCGAAGAGCCTTGTCACCCACCGCAATGGAAACGACAAACCTTGGGCTTGATGTCGCGGGACAAACCTTGCCGGCAAGTGGTGCGATTGCAGGGGACTGGTGGGATGTGATCAGAACCCCACGAGGGATCGCGCTCGCGATGGTTGATGTCACCGGCCATGGCCCCGAGGCTGGCGTAGTTGGACTGCAGATTAAAGCAATTATGACTGCGGCACTTTCGGCTGGGTTCGCACCTAATTCCGTGATGGAAAGAGTTTCGTCAGGGTTAGTAGATGTGGATGCGCTATTGGCCACCGCGGTAATTCTAGAAATACCGAATGAAAAAACTGAGCCAGCCCAATGGGTCAATGCTGGGCATCCTGCCGGCTATTGGATTGACGCAAATCATTTGATTACCACCCTTAACCCAACTGGCCCAATGTTGGCAGGGTTCGGCGGAACTTGGGGAGCCAAAGAGTTCTACTTCAATCCAGGCGATCGCATAGTCCTGGTATCTGATGGCTTGCTTGAAACCCAAGATGAAAGAGGCGAAGAGTTTGGAACCCAGGGGTTGATAACTTCTGTTGTTATGGGTGAACAGGTTGGAAATTCTGTCGATCTAATCAACCTGATTGTGGCAACGGCACGTCAAGATTCGGTTACCTGGAATCGCGACGATGTATCGGTTGTCGTAATTACCCGTAGGCTCGGAGAGTGAACGAGTCAGCAAATCCACAGCTTCGACCTGAAATGGCAAAGCTGCCAACCTACAAAGCTGGTAAGAAAGTAGAACCAGTCAACGGCTTAACTGCATACAAGTTGTCCAGCAACGAGATTGCACATTCACCACTCCCAAGTGTTGTGGCTGCAATCGTTGATGCTGCAAGTGAAATCAATCGTTACCCTGATCCGTTTACAACCAAGCTAAATCAAGCACTGGCGGATAAGTTTTCAATCCCAGCGGACCAAATTGCTACTGGCACCGGATCAGTTGGTGTTTGTCAGCAAATCATCCAAGCGGTCGCTGGCGCTGGTGATGAAGTAATTTATGCCTGGCGTTCTTTTGAGGCTTATCCAATCATTACAACAATTGCTGGCGCAGTCAGCGTTCAAGTTCCTTTGACGAATGATGGCCAACATGATTTAGCAGCAATGTTGAATGCCATCACACCAAAGACGCGGGCAATTTTTGTATGCACACCTAACAACCCAACTGGTGGAATTGTTACCCAACAACAAATAAATGAATTTTTAGCAAAAGTTCCAAAAGATATCCTTGTCGTAATTGATGAAGCCTATGTTGAATTCAATCGGGATGAAAATGCAATTGATGGCATCGCCACAATGAAAGCCAATTCAAATGTTGGTGTGCTTAGAACCTTTTCGAAAGCCTATGGACTCGCAGGATTGCGAGTTGGATATTTCATGGGGCCTAAAAATGTTGCAGACGCTGTACGCAAAACTGCTGTGCCATTTGGGGTTTCTAATATCGCTCAAGTCGCAGCGGTGGCGTCCTTGGAACATGAGACAGAATTGTTTGCCCGAGTCGATGAAGTAATTGCAGAACGAACTTGGTTTGAATCTGAGTTGAAGAATCTTGGATTCAAACTTCCACAGAGTCAAGCAAATTTTGTTTGGTTACCAATGGGTGAGCGTACGGAAGAATTTGCCAAACACAGCGAGGGCATTGCAGTTTCTATTCGTCCATTCCCAGGCGAAGGGGTTCGCATCAGCATTGGGGAACGCCAAGCGCTTGAGAGAGTTATTGAGCTTGCGAAAGAGTTTGTTTTTTAACAGATTCAACTGCAACGACAATTGCAATGCTGACAATAACTATGAAGCCACCAACCAAGATGTTGGTTGTTAGGGTTTCATTGAAAATCACAATCCCAAGTGCTACCGCAACAATTGGATTCACGTAGGCGTAAGTAGACACCAAAGTAATCGGCGCATTCTCAAGTAGCCAGGTATAGACGGTGTAGCCAATTAGAGATCCAACTGTAACCAAGTAGATCCAGCCGCCCCAAGATCTGGCACTAGCGTCCATGAAATCGGTAATGGTTTCCTGATGAATCATTCCGGCAATGAATAGCGCCCCAGCTGCCCCAACCATTTCATAAGTGCTTAACACCAGAGGATTACTTGGTGTTTCCATGCGAGGTGCAATAAAGGATCCAAGTGACCAACATAAGTTGCCAAACAAAATAATGAACATCCAGAGTGTTACGTTTTGTCCGTCAGAATCAGGCCTTGCAAGGGTAGATCCCGGCAACATGATTATCCCTATGCCTACTAGCCCGGCGATGATTCCAATCAATGAGGAAGCTTTAGGTCGGTCGTTGTCAATTGTGCGAAAAAGTGCGGTCCAAATCGGCATCGCAGCCACAATCAATGAAGCAACACCGATTGGAACTACCTTTTCAGCCAAGGCCATAGTTCCTAAACCAGTACCAAGCATTAGCACACCTAAGAAAACCGCACTGAACAATTCTTTGCGATTTAAACGTAACGAGTTCCAGCCGCTACGTAACCCAATAAATGCACCCAGCAGCAGGCTAGCGGCAACAAAACGAAACGACATTGATAAAAGTGGCGGCATAGTTTCAATTGTGAAAGCAATCCCGATGTAGGTAGTCCCCCAAGCGACATACATAATCGCTAAACCAATTGCGACTTTAGTTTTGATTGAACTACTCACAGGCACACACTATTGCGACGAAGTTTAGACAAGGGCTTTGGGACCGGTCAGTTAAGAAACACTAAGCCAACGCAGATTTAACTGCAGAAGCAACAGCACCACCATCAGCTCTACCTGATACCTGTGGCGAAACAATTTTCATTACTGCGCCCATTGCACTTGGACCGGTAGATCCGCTTGCCGCAACTTCTGCCACGGCTTGCGAAATAATCTTTGCTAACTCTTCATCGGAAAGCGCAGCCGGCAGATATGCCTGAATGATTTCAAGCTCAGCTCGTTCTTTGTCTGCCAGCTCTGGACGCTTAGCGTCGTCATAAGCAGTAGCTGCCTCTTTACGTTTCTTAGCCTCACGATTGAGAACAGTAATCATGTCTTGATCGTCAAGCACTCGGGCTTCTTTACCTGAAACTTCTTCATTCGTAATTGCGGATAGCACCATACGTAATGTGCTAGAAGTGAGCGAATCCTTTGCTTTCATCGCAGCAGTTAGATCTGTATGAATTTGCTCTTTAAGGTTTGTCATATCTATACCTTGTCAGACCACTAACCTGTTTCGGACCATTGTCCTTAAGGCGCCACTGTGACTGAAGGACTTGGTTCGGGATTTGGGGTACTAGATTCGCTGGGAACGGGAACAACAAGGTCAGGATTTGGAATCGCCTTGCCAGTCAATGGATCGATTACTAGGGTCCCGTTCGCAAGTTCCTTTGCAAACTTAACTGTAGATAATTCCGTGTTGCACTTGATCAACTCCATATCTACCAGCCCACCGCAAATGTCCTTACTAGCCGTAATTTGGTTTCCAACACCCCCAGGATTGATATCGTTCAAAGTTTTCAGATTCCAGGGTGTTGGTGGAACTTTTTCAAGTGCGCCACGTAAGGCATCTCGCCAGATTGGTCCAGGCATGGTCGATCCGAACACCTGGCCGTAGTACTGACCATTGATGCGAATGTTTTTCATTGGGTAACTTTGACCACCGCGCGGATCGCCGACCCAAACTGAGGCCGCCATGTCGGGTGTGTAGCCAACAAACCATACAGCAGCTGAATTGTCCGTAGTTCCTGTCTTGCCCGCAGCTGGACGATCGAAATACATGGCACTACCCGTTCTGCCACCTAACGGACCGCTTATGACGCCTGCCAAAACAGCGGTTGTACTGTCAGCAACTTCAGTATCGATGGCCTGAGTGCAATTCGCAGACGGCACTTCAAGTTCGTTGTTGTATCGATCCGTAATTGCGGAAATTGCAATCGAGTCACAGTGAACTCCATGCGCAGCAAAAGTTGCCATACCTTCAGTCAGATCTAGGGTTGTGACGTCAAAGCAACCAAGTGTGAAACAAGGATATCCTGCAAAGTCTTCACCGTTACCTTGTTGCACTCCAGCGGCCTTGGCGATTGCAAGTGGTTCACAAAGTCCAAGTTTTTCTTCAAGTCCTACAAAGTAAGTATTAACCGAGAAAGCGGTTCCGCTAAAGATATCGAAGGCCCCAGAACCGGTTGAATTCCTTACTTGGTAGGGCGCAAATTTTTCACCAGTACCGCACGCTTTGAAATCCTTGAACTCCTTGAAGCCAGGCGCGGAAATAACTTTGAATGGATCCCAGCCCAACTTGAAAGCGGCTCCGATTGTAAATGCCTTAAAAGTGGAGCCTGCTTGAAATCCAACGGTGCCATTCGCTGACACGGGTACGTTGTAATTAACTGTTGTATAGCCATAGCCACTGCGTCCCCATTTTCGGTTTTGAGCCATCGCAGTAATTTCACCAGTGCCAGGTCGAACCATAGTGATAGCAGCCGCTTTACCACTCTCATCATCAAACGGGATTTTTTCATCGACTGCTTTTTGGGATGAAGTCTGGGCATCAAGACTTAATGTGGTTCTAATAGTTAGTCCACCGACTGCTAATAGCCTGGCCCTTACTTCCGGTGTTTCACCAAATACTGGGTCATTCATTAGGACAGTAAGCACGTAATCGCAGAAAAAGGGTGCATAGGAATTAACGCAACCGTTTGATAATTCCGCAGGATTCAGGTCGGCCTCGACAGAAACAGCTTTGGCTTGATCGGATTGCTCTTTAGTTATGTAACCAACACTTACCATGGCGTTTAAAACTTCATCGCGTCGATTTTGTGCTCGATCTGGAAACCGAGTCGGGTCAAATCTCGATGGGTTTTGAACGAGACCTGCAAGTGTTGCCGCTTCGCTTAAGGTTAGTTCGCTGGCCGACTTTGAAAAATATCGCCGGGATGCGATTTCAATGCCATATGATCCAGCTCCAAAGTAAGCGATGTTCAAATAGCCTTCAAGGATTTCTTTTTTAGACAGTTTATTTTCAAGCCCGATTGCGTAACGTGCTTCGCGCAACTTTCGATTAAGCGACACAGCGACTGCAGCTTCTTGCTCTTCTTTAGTGGACGCGGCGGTAAGTAAAATTTGCTTCACATACTGTTGAGTTATTGTGGAGCCACCTTGTACCTGACCACCTGCACCAGTTGATACCGAAGCTCGCAAGGTTCCTTTAAAGTCAATCCCAGCATGACTAAAGAACCGTTGATCTTCAATCGCGATAATTGCCTGCTGCATGATTGGCGAAATTTCTTCGATAGGAACCTCAATGCGATTCTGTGCGTATAAGACAGCAAGAACGTTGCCATCGGCGTCAAGCAAAGTATTCTGTTCGGGCAATGGAACCTGGGAGAGATCACTTGGCAAACTGCTAAATGCCTGAGCGCTATTTCGAGTTGCCAGCCCGATTCCGCCAACCACCGGAAGCACTATAAGTGCGCCAACAACACCGCCAAGCGCGACAAAGGTCGCCATTCTGGTTAAGAGGCCAAAACGGGTTAGTTCGGTTCCACCAACGTTGTTTTCCATAGCTACTCCATGGTAACTCTCGGTTTGCTAGGTACGAAACACAGTTTTATCTAGAATGCGGGAATGCCAATTTCTCAGAAAAATCGCCTGAGGTATTGACACGGCCTATGGCCTACCCCAATAGTTAAGCAATCGGTAATTGCTTTAGCATCTTCATCAAGGTAAATATCGATAGGCATTAATCCAAGTATGAGGGGATACAAATCGTCAATGTGGAATGCTGAATGGAGTCGCAGCGCAGCCTGCCGCGACACGGATCCGGATCTTTTGTTTGTTCAAGGCGCTGCGCAGAACCGAGTCAAGGCCATTTGTGCTGGTTGCTCGGTGCGAACTGAGTGCCTAGCAGATGCGCTCGATAACGAAATCGAATTCGGCGTTTGGGGCGGTATGACTGAACGCGAACGTCGTGCACTTTTGCGTAGGCGCTCAAACGTTACTTCTTGGCGGGAACTACTTATGAACGCCCGCAAAGATTACGATCGCCTCGATCCGGTGGCGTTCGTCCGCGGAGCTTAAATAGTGACATTTTTACTACGGCATTAACTGTCGTATGCTCATGTCATGACTAAGTGGGAATATTTAACCGCACCATTATTGGTTCACAACACCAAAGCGATTCTAGATAACTTTGGCCTTGATGGCTGGGAACTGGTTGCAATCATTCCAGGTATGAATTCAGAAAATCTTGTTGCTTATTTCAAGCGACCAAAGGACATCTAGTCGCTGTGTAGGCGACCAAGAGATTAGGAAAAAACATGAGCGCAGTAGAAGAACGTTTGTCCGCACTAGGAATCACTGTTCCAGAAGTAATTCCACCAGTTGCTTCCTATGTTCCAGCATCACGGACCGGAAATTTGGTTTACACATCAGGACAGCTTCCATTTGTTGCCGGTGAATTAATGGCTGCCGGCTTACTCGGTAAAGACATTGACGAAGAAACCGCTGCCAAGTGCGCCGCACAATGTGCAGTCAATGCAATCGCAGCAATCAAATCCCTAATTGGCGACTTAGATAAAGTTGTGCGCGTAGTTAAAGTTGTTGGTTTTGTTGCCAGCACTCCAGAATTCACAAAGCAGCCGGTTGTTATAAACGGTGCAAGCGACGTATTCATCCAGGCATTTGGCGATGCTGGTAAGCACGCACGCTCAGCAGTTGGCGTTGCATCACTTCCACTTAACACACCCGTTGAGGTTGAAGTGATTGTTGAAGTACGCGACTAATTCTTAACACCTATGCAGCAGAAAGGGAGCGGAAATGATTGATAGCAATTTACATAAGACTCCGCTCTTTTCTGCGCTAGATGAAGAAGCTGCGATCGCGTTAAAGCAATCGATGGTTCCGCAAGCTGTTAAAAAAGGGCAAGATCTTTTCAAGGAAGGCGATCCGGGTGATCGTCTTTACGTTGTCACTGAAGGCAAAATTAAGTTAAGTCACGCCTCAGGAGATGGCCGCGAATCTCTCCTTATGGTCTTGGGACCTGGAGACATGTTTGGCGAACTTTCTCTTTTTGATCCAGGACCAAGAACTGCGACTGCGACCGCGATAACTGATTCAAAAGTACTTGGACTTGGTAACACGGATTTACATCCTTGGCTTGCCGGTCGTCCTGAGGTTTCCAAGTCCCTGCTAAAAGCTTTAGCGCACCGCTTACGTCGAACAAACGAAACTATGTCAGATTTAGTATTTGCTGATGTCCCAGGACGAGTCGCTAAAGCACTTCTAGAACTCGGGGAAAAATTCGGCAACAAGACCAGCGATGGTCTTTATGTTCACCATGACCTAACTCAAGAAGAATTAGCGCAATTAGTTGGTGCATCGCGAGAAACCGTAAATAAGGCACTGGCTGACTTTGCCAGCCGCGGCTGGGTGAAATTGGAAACCCGATCTGTTGAAATTCTTGATGTTGAACGGCTATCAAAACGCGCTCGTTAATTCTTCATCTAGTCTTAAGTAATGTCCCCGCGCGAATCTAAAACCGCCTTAAAAGCTCGCGCTATTGCAATCGATACAAAACTTTCTCAAATGTTTCCGGAAGCTAAATGCGAATTGGATTATGAAAATCCGCTGCAACTTCTTGTTGCAACAGTTCTATCCGCCCAGTGCACAGACAAACGTGTAAACATGGTGACGCCTGTTCTGTTTGACAAGTATCCAACCGTTACCGACTTGGCTGCCGCTCCGATTGAAGACATCGAAGCAATCATTCGATCAACTGGTTTTTATCACAACAAAGCAATGGCAATTAAAGGATTGTCAGCTGCCATCATCGAACGCTTCAACGGTGACGTTCCAAATACTTTAGACGCGCTAGTTACGTTGCCGGGGGCTGGCCGCAAAACTGCAAACGTTGTTTTAGGAAATGCATTTGGTGTACCAGGTGTAACAGTGGATACGCATGTTGGCCGAATCGCGCGAAGACTTGGCTGGACTAAAAATACTGATCCAGTGAAGGTCGAGTTCGACATCATGGAAATTATGCCTTCTGAACATTGGACCATGATGAATCACCGCTTGATTTTCTTGGGCCGTCGAGTGTGCCATTCCCGCAAGCCAGCTTGCGGTGCGTGTGAACTTGCCAACATGTGCCCATCTTTTGGGGAGGGCCCAACAGATCCAGCCGAAGCCGCCAAATTAGTGAAGACTGGTGATTGAGATGGGCACACCAGAGTGGATGAACCAACTGATCACCCGATTGCCTAGTTTGCAGCCGAGTGATTTATCAAGACATGCTGTGCCGGAAGAATCTACCCGCGAAGCAGCTGTGCTGGTGTTATTCGGTCCACGAGATGATTTTGGCGAAGTTGTAATAATTGAACGCGCATCACATTTGAAAGCACATCCCGGTCAACCCGCATTTCCCGGTGGACGTGTTGAAGAAGGAGATAGTTCGCTTTCGCAAACTGCGCTTCGAGAAGCTAAAGAAGAAATTGGACTTCACCCAGAATCAATTGAAATCATCGGAGAACTTCCACAACTTTGGATTCCACCATCAAATTTCAAGGTAACGCCAGTTCTTGGTTGGTGGCACAGCCCCCACGAAATAACAAACATCGATGCCAATGAAGTCCAAGCCGTGCATCAAATTCCGCTGGTTGATTTGATCGACCCGAAGAATCGCACTCGGGTTCGACATGTAAATGGTTCCTTTGGTCCAGGGTTTCACGTTGAATCAATGTTGATCTGGGGATTCACAGGCGGACTAATCAGTCGCCTTATGG
>CANKTT010000013.1 GCA_947486505.1 Actinomycetota bacterium
GGTTCGTCAAAGGTCTTAACGGGCCACCGACACATGATGACTTTGACTGCACCTGAGGAAGTTTCTGCGACCTTAGCCACATTTACGCAAACCGTAACCACGTAAGGCTGGAAGGTAAGAGGATATGACTATGAAGTTTTCACTTTTTGCCCACATCGAGCGATACGACGATTCAGTTTCACATAAGCAACTACTGGATGAGCTAACTGAGTTCACGCTGATGGCCGAAGCCGGTGGCATGGAAACTATCTGGATTGGTGAGCATCATGCGATGGAATACACCGTTGCTCCTAACCCATTCATTAACTTGGCTTACTTAGCGGCAAAAACTACAAAGATTCGTCTTGGAACTGGAAATGTTATTGCGCCGTTTTGGCATCCGATTCGACTGGCTGGTGAAGCAGCGCTTTGCGATTTAACAAGCAACGGTCGCCTAGATCTTGGAATTGCCCGTGGCGCTTACATGTTCGAGTATGAACGCATAATGCCGGGCCTTGATGCCATGGAAGCTGGCCTGCGAATGCGCGAACTCGTTCCTGCGGTTCAGCAATTACTAATTGGTAACTACACCCACGATGGTGATTACTGGAAATTCCCAGAGACCACTGCAGTTCCAACTGCGATTCAAAAACCAATTCCAATTTGGATTGCTGCCCGGGATCCACATACTCATGATTTTGCGGTTGCAACTGGGTGCAATGTTCAGGTAACACCACTGGCAAATGGCGATGAAGAAGTTGCCAACTTGATGGAAAAGTTCAACACTGCTTGCGCTGCCCATCCAGAAGTTCCCCGACCTAAACTCATGCTCTTAATGCATACCTATGTTGCAAAGACTGAAGAAGAGTTGATGAAGGGTTCGGCTGCCCTACAAAAGTTTTTCCTTTACTTTGGAAAATGGTTTAAGGCCGAAGCTCCGATCAAAGACGGATTTATCGAGCCAATTACCCAAGCAGAAATTGATGCCCAGCCAAATCTTGCTCCTGAAGTTATGCGCAAGAATTGTTTAGTGGGTACACCTGCTGAAGTGATTGCCCGTCTTAAGTCATATGAAGAAATGGGGTACACCCAGTTCAGTATTTGGCTAGATAGTGCAATGTCCTACGAAGAAAAACGAGACAGCCTAAAGTTGTTTATCGACGAAGTTATGCCTGCCTTCTCGTAAGGGATTTCAGGCTCACTCACCAGGAGTTTTAATGGCATTGGAAAGTTTCCAGCAGTTCATCGAAGGCAAGTTCGAATCCGCCACTGAAACTTTTGAAAGCATTAATCCAGCATCTGGAGACGCTTGGGCCACTATGCCAAAAGCTAATGAAGCCGATGTTGATCGTGCGGTACAGGCTGCGCATACTGCATTCACTTCTGGAGTTTGGCCAACCCTAAATGCCAGTGCTCGTGGAAAGCTGCTTTACAAACTTGCTGACTTGATGGCGGCTGATGCTGATGCGTTAGCCGAACTTGAAACCAAAGACACTGGCAAGATCCGCCGCGAAACTCGAGCCGTGATTTTGTACATAGCGGAGTACTACAGGTATTTCGCAGGCCTGGCTGACAAACTCCAAGGCGCTCACTTTGATGTGGATAAGCCTGACATGGAGGCCTACACCAGGCGCGAACCAATCGGAGTTGTTGCTGCAATTGTTCCATGGAACTCTCAGATGTTTTTATCTGCAGTTAAGTTAGCACCGGCCCTAGCTGCTGGTTGCACAGTTGTGCTCAAAGCTTCCGAAGATGGACCGGCTCCCCTACTTAGATTCGCAAAACTAATTGATCAAGCTGGTTTCCCACCAGGTGTAGTGAACATCATTACTGGCATGGGAGATACCTGTGGCAAGGCATTAACTAGTCACCCACTTGTTGATCGAATTGCATTTACTGGCGGTCCAACCACTGCAAAGCAAATTGTCGCTAACTCTGCCCATAACTTGGCTGCAGTTTCATTAGAGCTTGGCGGCAAATCTCCTGTTTTGGTATTTGAAGATGCAGATCTAGAGAGCGCTGCCAACGCGATAGTCTCTGGAATCTTCGCGGCAACCGGGCAAAGCTGTGTAGCGGGATCTCGACTTTTGGTGCATTCAAGTGTGCATGCTGAATTAATGGAAATCTTGATAGCTAAAGCTCAGCGCATCAAGATTGGTGACCCACAAAATCTAGAAACTGAAATGGGTCCACTTGCAACTAAGCGTCAACTGGTCCACGTTCAAGATGTTGTTGATCGCAGTGTTGCTGCAGGTGCAAAACTTCTTACTGGTGGCAAAGTTCCTGCTGGATTTGAATCTGGCTACTACTACGAACCAACGATCTTGGATTGTGCTGAATCACTAGTGGCATGTGTGCAGGAAGAAATCTTTGGGCCAGTTCTCAGTGTTCTGAAATTTGAAACTGATGCGCAAGCTTTGGCAATAGCAAACGACAGTGAATACGGATTGGCATCAGGAGTCTTCACAAAAGACATCGTTCGGGCCCACAGATTTGTTAGATCACTGCGTGCCGGAATTGTTTGGGTCAACACCTATCGAATGATTTCTCCAATGGTGCCATTTGGCGGCTACGGCCAAAGCGGAACTGGACGTGAAGCCGGCGCTGAATCGATTTTGGATTACACCCGCACCAAATCAGTTTGGATCAACACTAGCGAAGCGCCAATTAGCGACCCGTTCATAATGCGCTAAGCAGCAACGCTCTAATTAATAACGGTAAACGTCTTGGTATCAGCAAAGATAACGCTGCCGTCTTTCGCTGAAAGATCTGAAACCTTAAGCACATAGTTTCCAGCCGCTAACTCACCAAGATCAACATTCCACTCCGATCGATCCGGGCAGGCAGTCGCAGCAGTTGTGTAACCAGAACCAACAACACTTCCCCCTTGAGACAACTCCCAAGAAACACCTGCTTCAAACGTGCATGCACTGCCCGAAATGCTGACTGGGTTTTGCAAGTCGCTTCGGTCCAACAAATCAATCCATACACTTGCCAGCACTTCGTAACTTGGTGCCAGCACAAATGTTTGGCCAAAATCTACATGGCCGGCAAGAGATTCGGAAACAACGCCATCAACTGTGAACTTCACAGATGTAACAGCTGGATCATTTTCGATTAAAGTCCAAACAATTTGATCAATGGCGCGCATCTCAGATTCTGAACCCAGTGAAATGCGACCGAGGGTTAGATCAACCGTTGCCACACCATCTACCTTTGTCAAAGAATTAACTTTGGTGCCGTTATTCCAAAGCGTTACTTGATCACCGTCATATGGGGGCAACTGACCGCTAACTAACATCTGAAGCGAGTTAAGCCCCTTGTCATCACCTAAGTCATTCTCAATCTTGCTGACTTCATGGACTTCACGCACGAGACGAAATCCTTGGGCCGTATCAGCTACATAATAAAATGCGTAATCCTCTAAAACATCTGGTGAAGCGCTCAGCGATGGTGAAGGTGATTGTGATGACGTATTGCTTGCCGTTGGCGAAGCGGAAGGAACGGTCGACGACTCGGTTCCACATCCCGACAGAGCAATACCCGCCGCGACAGCGCCGATTGCCACCCAGGCGTTTAAGTTAACGGATTTCCGAGACTTGGAAGATAATTTCATCGTGCTTTCAGCGTAGCCTATGAAAAATTGGCACTTGAGGTTCTCTCAAATACACTTCTGGGTAGGCGATTCCTCGCTGATAACGACTCGGAAAATCATGGCTGAATTAGTTTTCTTCACCGGCACCATGGACTGTGGTAAATCTACGCTTGCGGCCCAAGTAAATTACACCCATGCCAGTCGCGGGCGTCGTGGACTTGTTTTTACGCGTAACGATCGCGCCGGAGCTGGCGTACTTTCCAGCCGTTTGGGGCTGGAAGTTGCTGCAATTGAAGTAACCGATAAAACAGATTTCTTTGCATTGGCAATGGCGGAAAACACTAAAGAAGATCCGTTGGACTACTTCATCTGCGACGAAGCGCAGTTTTACACTCGGGATCAAATCAATCAACTTGCACATGCAGTAGATGACTTAGACATAGATGTATTTGCATTTGGAATTGCAAGTGATTTCCGTACTGAGTTGTTCCCAGGATCTGCTCGCTTATTTGAACTCGCAGACCGAATTCAGATCTTGCAAGTGGAAGCTCTTTGCTGGTGTGGCCGGCGAGGAACACACAATGCGCGAACTCTTGATGGCGTTATGGTGACCGAGGGTGAGCAAGTTGCTGTCGGTGATACCGTCGGCGATTCAGGAGTTGTAAGTTATGAAGTCTTATGCCGACGTCATCACATGGCTGCAATGCCAATTAATCATCAAGAAGATTAGTTTTTGCGGGAACGGGTAAGTAAACCGAACAGCCCGATTCCGGCAGCCGCAATCGCAATTAAGCGTTCTCTGCGGATCTCGCCGTCTTTATCCAAAAGGAATGCGCTAGCGGAACCCAATCCCCGAGCCGCGAATTTTGCCGGCTTAGCAAGCCTTTCCAGCGAGGCTACATTGGCTGTGATATTCAGGCAGGTGGCCTCGATCTCAGCGGCAATGGCATCAGCAGAACGCTTTTTGCCCGTGCGCTTCTTGTCTGTGCGATGTGTACCGGCCATGTCCTTAGCCTATGAGTGAAGGGCCAAATCGCGGAATTTCCCATTTTTGATTGGGTTCAACCAGATCCCATTATTGCGAATGATTTGCAATAGCAAGATTAGGGCATAAAATAGGAGCATGACAACGACCAAGACTTTCGCCGTTGTAGCGGCCATGATTCTTTCCTTAACTGCTTGTTCGACAGGTTCCGACGCCATGTCTGGCGATGAGGCCGATAATCGACCACTAATCGCTACAACGGTTTCGCCAATTACTTCTATCGCTACCTCAATCGCTGGGGATCGCGCCCGAATTGAAGGAATTGTTCCTGAAGGCACAAACAGCCACACCTTTGAGCCTTCCCCTCAGGTTGCAAAATTACTTAGCGATGCAGATCTGATCCTGGTTAACGGTCTTAAGCTCGAAGATCCAACAATTGATTTAGCCCAAAGCAATAAAAAAGCCGATACCCAAATTGTTGAAATTGGAACATTAGTCCTGCCTGAGTCCGACTACATCTACGACTTTTCCTTTCCAATCGAAGAAGGCAAACCCAATCCACACCTATGGACCGATCCGGGTTACGCAACTAAGTACGCAGGCGTCATTCGAGATCAGCTAAGTGTCCTTGACCCAGAAAATGCTTCCTACTACGCAGACAACTTCACTGCTTTTGAAAAGCAAGCAACCGAGCTTGCTACTGCAGTTGCAACTGATCAAAAAAGCGTTCCTGCTGGAAACTTGAAGCTTCTGACTTATCACGATGCTTATGCGTACTTTGCAAAAGAATATGGTTGGACAGTTATAGGTGCCATTCAGCCAAATGACTTTGCTGACCCTGCGCCATCTGAAGTCGCCAGACTTATTGATCAGGTCAAAGCCGAAAATGTCACCACGATTTTTGGATCTGAAGTATTCCCATCGGCCGTCCTAGCAGAAGTTGGAAATGCTACTGGTGCGCGTTACGAAGATTCATTGCGAGATGATGATCTTCCTGGAGCTCCAGGCGATACCGAACATTCTTGGCTGGGTCTGATGAGATACAACTACCGCACGATGATCTCAGGCTTGGGTGGAACGCCAACCCAACTCGACGCCATCACGGTTGCACCAGTTACTTCCACCAGTGCAGTGTTTCCACAGTAATGAGATTTTCAAATTGACTGGCACTGGAGTAGGGCCCGAACTAATCAGGCTAAATGGCGTTAATGCCAGTTATGACCACCACCTAGTTCTCGAGGACGTTTCTTTTCATGTCCACGAGGATCAGTTCACTGGAATTGTCGGTCCATCGGGCGCGGGCAAAACTACCTTGCTGAGGCTATTGCTCCAGACTTTAGATCCTGTTGCGGGAACAGTCTGGCGTGCACCTGATCTGCGTGTGGGTTACGTGCCGCAATTGGAATCCGTTAATTGGAATTTCCCTATCACCGTTTTTGAATGTGTTCTAATGTCACGTAAGTCCAGTCGAATCAGACCATGGGCTAACGCATCGGAGAAAGCAAGTGTGTCCGCAGTACTTGATCGATTGGGCATTGGCGATTTGGGTGAGCGCCACATTCGCGAGCTTTCAGGCGGACAGCAGCAACGAATGTTTTTGGCTAGAGCGCTCCTGCGGCAACCACAAGTACTTCTTCTAGATGAGCCAACCAGTGGCGTGGACATCTCAACGCGTCACGATATCTTGCATTTACTAGCTGATCTGCACGAGGACGGCATGGCCATAGTTCTAACAACCCACGATCTCAATGGAATTGCTACGCACCTTCCGCATTTGGTTTGTGTTAACAACCGCATCGTCGGCGAAGGAACTCCGAGTGAAGTAATGACCTCGGCTGTGCTCGAACGAACCTTCGGTGCTCGCATGGAAGTACTGGAACATTTGGGTGTTCGACTCGTTGTCGACGAAGGACCAACTCCTTACACTCCTGGAACGAGGATCTGACGTGGAAACTCTTCTAGAGCCTTTGAGCTATGCGTTCTTTCAAAAAGGTCTTGTTGTCGCCAGTCTTTCTGGTGCAATTCTTGGCCTGATAGGCGTCTACATTGTTTTGCGCGGCATGAGTTACATCGGTCACGGTCTAGCGCACTCGATCTTCGGTGGGTTTGCAGCTATGCAATTGTTTGCCGCAAAGTTCTATGCAATTGGAGCCGGGCTCTGGGGAATTGCATCTGCCCTTGCTATCACAACCGTGACCAAGCGCAGTCGAGTAGGTGCCGACGCGGCGATTGGCGTAATTACGATCGCGTCTTTTGCACTTGGTGTGGCACTGTTTGCCAAGTTCGGAACCAGCGGACCTTCATTTGAAAATGCACTTTTTGGCAGCATCCTTGGGATAACCACCGGACAAATTGTGGGACTCGTTGCAGTAGCAATCCTTACCGCCGGTTTTGTCATTCTGCGCTACCGAGCGCTGCTCTTTAGTACTTTCGATCCTGATGTAGCCGCAGTCTCGGGAGTTAACGTTGCTCGGATTGAGGCAGCACTGATGGTTGTGTTGTCACTGGCGATTCTTGCGACCCTGACAGTCATCGGTGTCACTTTGGTTGCGGCCATGCTCGTGATACCTGCGGTAATTGCCCGAATGCTGACAGATTCATTTGGTCGCATGTTGGCCTACAGCACGCTAATTGGCACGCTGTGCGGACTTGTTGGCATGTACGCGAGTTACTACGCAGATGTGCCCTCTGGAACGATGATTGTGCTTGTGGGTGCAGCGCTCTTCATTGTCGTCCTTATATCAACCGGTGGCCGTGGTTCGCGGCGATCAGCGGGACTCGACAAGCATCCCGAAGAAATCTTGGCCAAGAAATAAGCCTGAATTTATCCGATCTGGCTCTCAGACCCGATTATGAAAATTGAGTGAATTCCTGACAGAATAGAGCCCACGTGCGGGAGTGGCGGAATTGGCAGACGCACCAGATTTAGGATCTGGCGCCTTCGGGTGTGGGGGTTCAAGTCCCCCCTCCCGCACCATTATCAAGGCTTAGAAGTTAGAGCTTCGAAATAACTTCACTTATCTGATGCGCTAATTGATTAAGCGCTTTGCCTCTATGGCTAATTGCATCTTTTTCTCCCGCAGTCATTTGAGCAGTAGAAATCTCAAATCCCTGCGGCACAAAGATTGGGTCGTACCCAAATCCATTTTCACCTGTTGGTGCGTTGAGCAAGTGTCCGAGCATTTCACCAATTGCAACCAACTCTTGTCCATCTGGGAAAACAGCAACTGCCGCACAGACAAACTTTGCGCCACGGTTATTCGGTTCGACGTCCTTAACTTGCTCTAGGACTAATGCAAGATTCGCCTGATCCACATTTTCAGTAGCGCCTGACCATCTGGCAGAGAGCACGCCTGGATCACCGTGCAATGCGTCTACACATAACCCAGAATCATCTGCAAGAGCTGCCAGGCCAGTGAACTTAGCTAATGCGCGCGCTTTTAATAAGGCATTTCCTTCGAAAGTGGTTTCCGTTTCTTCAACCTCGGGAGCCCCAGGAAAATCAGCAACGGTTACGAGTTCGCAATCAAGATCGAGCTCTTCCAAAATTCTCTTAAGCTCAGTTGCCTTATGAGTATTCCTGGTAGCTAAAACAAACTTCATTGGAACTACTTTTTAGGCAAAGGTAGTGCCAAGGCAGCTTTTTGCTTTGAAGTTAGCTCGACACAACCGATTGTCGCCATGTCTAAAAGTTCATGTAACAACTGACGATCAAAAGGTTCCCGCTCAGCAGTTCCCTGAACTTCGATAAATGATCCAGAGCCAGTCATAACAATGTTCATGTCGGTGTCCGCGCGGACATCATCGTCATAATGAAGGTCAAGGCAAGGCTTGCCATCAACGATGCCCACCGAAACTGCAGCAACCGAATCGCGCAAAACCACAGCATCTTTAGCTACTAGGTCAGAACTTCGCGCCCACTCAACTGCATCAGCAACCGCAATGTAAGCACCGGTGATAGCTGCAGTTCTTGTTCCACCATCAGCCTGCAATACATCGCAGTCGATCATGATGGTGTTCTCGCCGAGTGACGATAGGTCGATGACAGAGCGCAAACTTCGTCCGATTAATCGTGAGATTTCGTGTGTGCGTCCGCCTAGTTTGCCTTTTACACTCTCGCGGTCGTTACGAGTGTGGGTTGCTCGCGGCAACATTGAGTATTCGGCAGTTAGCCAGCCTTCGCCACTTCCCTTTTTCCAGCGAGGTACACCTTCACTGAATGAAACTGCACAAAGGACTTTGGTTGCACCAAATTCCACTAGCACACTGCCTTCAGCATGATCCAGCCATTGGCGATTGAAAGTTACATTACGAAGTTGATCAGCCGTTCGGCCATCTGAGCGATTAGTCACGCCTCTGACTCTATTGCATGGTCAGATTTCACTGCTTGAGTGAAGTTACTTCCAAAACTTCTGGACCCAAGAACCTTCGAGCCAAATGCGTAAATGCATCACCCGTTGCCAAGAACTCGTGGGTTGGAGCTGGCAAATTTGGATTTCGCAGCAAATCTTGTTCCACCAAAATGCGGTAGACATCTTTTGCGGTTTCCTCGGCACTTGAAACCAGTGTCACATTATCGCCGGCAATCATAGAAATAACACCGGTAAGCAATGGGTAGTGCGTGCAACCCAACACCAAGGTGTCTATGTCTTGATCTAAAACTGGTTGGAGATACTCGCGGGCGATTGCAGTGAGTTCTTTGCCATTTGTAATTCCAGCTTCGACAAACTCAACAAATCGAGGACAAGCCTGCGAAGTAACTTCGACCTGTGGCGCAGCGGCGAATGCATCCAGATATGCTTCGCTGGTAATTGTTGCTTTAGTTCCAATCACTCCGATTCGACCAGATCGGGTTGCTCCTACTGCGCGGCGTACTGCTGGCTGAATTACTTCAACCACAGGAATTGAATAACGTTCGCGAGCATCACGCAATACCGCAGCGCTAGCTGAATTACATGCGATGACCAACATCTTCACATCGCGTTCAACTAAGGCATCCAGCACATCAAGAGCTAGTTCTCTTACCTCTGCGATGGGTCGAGGGCCGTAAGGGCCATGCGCAGTATCACCAATGTATACAACTGGTTCATTTGGTAACTGATCTAATATCGCTCGCACAACAGTCAAGCCACCAACGCCTGAATCCATAACACCTATTGGGCGATCATTCACTCCTTAAGAGTAATCTGACAGAGTGAAGAAATTGCACAATGCACCCGCTTCCATCATTGCTGCGATGATTCTTGTCGCATTAGGTGCTGGCTTTAACTTCGCGATGGGGCTTGTACTCTCACTTGCGCCCGATCTCCTGCAAGGCATTGAACAACCAACGGTTGCTAGCGGCGCTCCAGCTAAATTGATTCTTATATCAGGTGTTGCTTGCATTGCTTTTGGCTTTGTATGTGTCTGGGTAGTTAGAGAGATCGTAAATAAATCTCAGCTGGTACTTGTTTTGGTTTACACACTTTCCGGAATCAATGTGCTTTTTGGATTTTTTAGATTTCCACTTGGTTTTCTCACGATATCAATAAACCTCTTACTCATTTTCTTGATCCGGTCATCGAGTGCAAAGCAGTGGCTTAGTTCACCTATCTAGTTGCAAAGCATTGGCAACAGTAAACCCCAAGCCAGCAATAAACGTCTAAATCCCGCAGAATGTACTCAACAAGAAGTGTTTATTGATTTGATTTACACTTAAGAAATAACTCTTTTTAAGGCGTAAAAATGTCCGTATCTGTAAGCATCCCGACCATTCTGCGTAGTTACACCAACGACGCTCGTTCGGTTTTGGCAACAGGTGAGACCCTGGAGCAAGTCATAGCTGATCTCGAAACCCAGTTTCCAGGCATTGCTGATCGTCTAATCGAAGATGGAAAACTACGACGCTTTGTGAACATCTACATCAACGATGAAGATGTTAGGTTTACTGGAAGTCTTGAGGCACCAGTTTCCGAGGGCGATTCAGTAACTGTCCTGCCCGCCGTCGCCGGTGGCTAAAGTTAACTATGCGCTATAACTCACTGCTCGAATCAGTTGGCAATACTCCCCTGGTTGGTCTGCCAAATCTTTCTCCTTCTGCCGAAGTACGACTTTGGGCAAAGCTAGAAGATCGCAACCCCACTGGTTCAATTAAGGATCGCGCAGCGCTAGCAATGATTGAAGCTGCTGAAGCAGACGGAACTTTGACACCTGGGTGCACAATCCTGGAACCAACAAGCGGCAATACTGGAATTTCGTTAGCGATGGCAGCAAGACTCAAGGGCTACAAACTAATTTGCGTCATGCCTGAAAACACATCGCCGGAACGAACTCAACTACTGAATATGTGGGGTGCCGAGATTAGGTACTCACCAGCTGCAGGCGGTTCAAACGAAGCAGTGCGAGTGGCAAAGAATTTAGCAGCCGAAAATCCAAGTTGGGTAATGCTTTACCAATACGGAAATCCAGCAAACGCCGATGCGCACTACCGCACCACTGGACCCGAAATTCTTGCAGACTGCCCAACCATCACACATTTTGTTGCCGGCCTTGGCACCACAGGAACCCTTATGGGTACTGGTCGATACCTTCGGGAACATAAGCCAGACATTGCAATTGTTGCTGCCGAACCTCGCTATGGCGAACTTGTTTACGGATTGAGAAATATTGATGAAGGTTTTATCCCCGAGCTTTACGACGAAGAAGTTTTAACCACTAGATTCTCAGTTGGCCCGCTCGAGGCAGTTGCCCGAACCAGAGAACTTTTGGATCGAGAAGGAATTTTTGCTGGAATTTCAACAGGTGCAATCTTGCATGCTGCGCTTGGTATGGCCACCAAGGCTGTGAAGGCCGGACAAAAAGCTGACATTGTGTTCATAGTTTGCGATGGCGGTTGGAAGTATCTATCAACTGGTGCATATGAAGGAACGGTTGAACAGGCATCCGAAGCTCTAGACGGACAGCTCTGGGCATAAAGCCTTAGGTGATTGCGATCTCTTCTTCGGAAATCACGCCATCAACAATCCGGTACGAACGAATCTCGTAGGGACCATCCTCGTTGCCAGTTTCTCTAGTGGAAACCAAAACATAGTGTGCAAACGGTTCCGAGGCATAAGCAACATCGGTGCGAGATGGATAAGCCTCAGTTGCGGTGTGCGAATGATAAATAACGACAGGGTCTTCATCGTTGGAATCTAGTTCGCGATAGAGCTTAAGCAGGTCTGCGGAATCAAATTCATAGAAGGTTGGAGATCTGGCGGCATTAATCATGGGGATAAATCGCGTAGGTGCGTCGGAGCCGGCTGGACCAGCGATAACACCGCAAGCCTCATCGGGATGATCCTGCCTGGAGTGAAAAACCATTTGATCCACGAGTTTTTGAGAGATTTTCAACATATTTGGATATTTCTCCTAAAATCCATGGAATTTACCAATATTAGCAAGATTTATGGCGTGTTTTGGTTGCAAGCGGGGTTTATCAGGAGGAGGCTAGGGGCAGCACCAAAATGCTGCTCGAGCAGCATCAACAACTGAACTGATTCGGCAGTTCCCAATTAAAGGAGCAACACTTCATGGATGGTATCTATGATGTCGCGACATTAACCGCTGATCAATACATGATCGTCAGTGGATTCTTGTCACTTGGTTTTGCATCAATGCTTGCCACGACAATTTACCTATACCTAAGCCAAGGACGCGTACTTCCAAAGTACCGTCAGGCCATCGTAATCTCAGGAACTGTAACCCTGATTGCGCTTTACCACTACTGGAGAATCTACGATTCATTCAAGTCAGCACATGCTGGTGGCGAAGAATTCAACGAAGCATACCGCTACGTTGACTGGTTACTTACTGTTCCACTATTGCTAATGGAAACCATTGCAGTACTTGCACTTCCAGCTGCAAACCGTAAGTCACTAACAGCTCGTCTAGTTCCTGCATCAGCAGCAATGATCATCCTTGGTTACCCAGGTGAAGTTTCTGCAGACATGATGACAAAGGGTATCTGGGGTGCGCTCTCTTCAATTCCGTTCTTGTACATCCTTTACATCTTGTTCGTAGAGTTGACCAAGACACTAGAAACTCAGCCAGCTGAAGTTGCCGCAACAGTAAAGCGTCTTCGCTTGCTTCTTATTGCAACTTGGGGTGTCTACCCAATCTCGTACTTGCTACCAATGATTGGTATCGATGGCGCGAATGCCTTCGTGGGTCGTCAGGTCGGTTACACCGTTGCTGACATCCTTGCTAAGTGTCTCTTTGGTCTGACAATCTACAAGATTGCTCGCCTAAAGAGCGCCGCAGACGATCCTGCATACGCAGCATCAGAAGGTACTCACTAGTACTAACTATCAAAAAACCCCTAGCTGAAAAGCTAGGGGTTTTTTGTTTGCCTTAGGTTAAGGCGTCAATCAAAGTTCCCTGCAAGTAAGTCAAATAGTTGTATATGTAGAGACCGGACGTATCGGAATTGGGGTTAGCGTACCTGTCTCCTGAATCGGTGATTTCAAGTCTGGTACCAAGAACCAGTCGTAAATCATTCAGCGCCCGGAGCCAGTCCTGAGCCTGCTCCTGGGTGAGAGTGGACTTACCAGTCCACTCAGACAAGGTTTCCTGAGCCGTAGCTACTGCAGCTACCTTTTGGGCTCTCAAATCCTCTTCGGTGAACCGACGAAAATCGGCGCTGGCGTGCTCGTCATCGGAATAGCCATCTGGGAAAAGTCTTGCCAAGGCAGGATCTTCGGAGATCTGAGTTGAGCCACCCATGTTTAGCATCTTGGCAAGTGGGTCCGCGACGTTCTCACTTTCTGGATGCTCCAAAAGTTCAGCCATTTGCTCAAACAACTGGGCTAAAAGACCAAGCTCTGCATCATCAAGTTGCAGGGTTAGCTTCCCGCCGATTCTAGATTTAAACAATTAGTCGTCCTTTTGCAAGGTTGCCCAGAGACCGTAGGAGTGCATTGCAGCCACATCTCGCTCCATCTCTTCCCTGGTACCAGAACTGACAACAGCTCGGCCTTTTTCGTGCACATCCAGCATCAAGAGCTCAGCTTTTGGCTTGTCGTAGCCGAAATAGGTTTGAAAAACATAAGTTACGTAGGTCATGAGATTGATTGGGTCATTCCAAACCAAGGTAATCCATGGCCGGTCTGTCAACAGATCCATTGCCAAGTCTTCTACAGGCATTGCACTCATAGATTCAGTCTCTCACGCAGATTTGCTGATTCTGAACATAAATCAAGGGCTAGTCCAACCGGACTAGCCCTTGATATAAATTGCTTTTAGTTACTTCTTGGCAAGGCCACGAAGCTGGAAGGATGCAACGATTTCCATAACACCCAAAATGATCAAGAAGAATGCCATTACCTGAGTAACAGTAATCAATGATGCAATTGGGTTATTGATGGTGATTACACCAGCGATCAAAGTAAGTATGCCCATGAAGATTGCCCAGCCACGACCAGGAACTCCCTTGGATGCTAAGCCGGCAACAAGTTCAGCCATACCTCTGAAGATAAAGGTAATACCCATAAAGAGTGCTGCTAGCTGTGCATCTTCAACGATTCCGCCGTTAAAGAAGATCACGGCCAAGATGATTGAAAGCGCACCGCTGATAATCATCAGAACCTTGCCTGAACCGTCAGTGTCATCAGCAAGCGCCCGGACAATGGTTCCGATACCGCTGAATAGAAGCCAGATTCCAAACAGCATCACAAGTGTTGCTGTGGCTGAAACTGGATTGTTAAGTGCCATTACGCCAACGACCATCGATAGGATGCCGAGGATTAGTAGCAGCCACCACTTCTTGCCAAATGCCATGATGGCATCTTGTGGGGATGAGGTATTTACTGTCATTTGTTCTCCCGTAAATTAGGTCTTTCCCAAGATTTTAGGGGCGAATTGTCGCTTTCCGTTGGATTTGAGGGATGAACAGCAGTGCGCTCAACCCCACAACCACACAGAAAATCCAAATAGTAACGAAAGTTTTACTTTCAATTCCCTGATTTACGCTGGCAAACGCTAAAACTGAACCTGCAATTGCGGTGGCGATGATTACGCCAAACGAATCTGACATTTGAAGTGAGGCACTGTGTCTGGCGTGCTCTTCATCTGGGGATTGATCAAGCATGAGAGCACCTAAGGTCGGAAAGCACATTCCCATGCCAAATGCAGCAATTCCCCAGACCAAACTTGCTACCAATGCAGACGCCGTAATACTCCATGGCGCAAAAACTGCAACTGGCGTTAAACCGATTCCTAGGGCAGTCATTAACACACCCGCTGATAAAACTTGCTTCCTTGAATACTTAAGCCTGTGGCTGCCCTGTAACCAAGAGCCGGCAAACCAGGTAACGGTTGCTGCGGTTAACACGCCACCGGAAAGTACCACGGATGCACCTCGGATTTCTTGCAAAGCCAAAGGCACATAAACTTCAGCCGCAAAGAATGCCCCAGCAATGACGCCACGCATTCCAATAATTGCTGGAATACCAGCTGCCATGCGAAGAAATCCTGCCGGCATCAAGGCCTTTGTGGTCCAAGCTGTGACGCTAAGCGAAACTACGAACATTGCAGCGACCAAGACAGTATTCCAACGACCAACATGTGATGCGCCTGCTTGAAAAACAGAAAGCGCACCAATTGCAATCAAAACTGAAATGATTTGAAGTTTTGCATCAGTCCTGACTGGGGATGGCACAAATGGCATCTTTTTCAACTCAGGAATCAAAAGCATGATTGGCCCGATTAAAAGTAGTGGAACAATCCAAAATGTCATTCGCCAGGAAGACACTTCAACTAACAGTCCTGCCAGTCCAGGGCCAATCAAACCTGGTACTACCCAAGCAGCTGCCAGGATCCCTATTGCTTTAGCGCGCAATGCCTCGGGGTACATGCGTCCGATGACTACGTACATAGTCACCAGATCAATACCCATAGCAAAACCTTGAATGGATCTTCCAAGAGTTAGTACGGCTAGGTTTGGCGCGAATCCTGCAACTATGGATCCCAGAGCCAAGGCTGCAACTGCAAAAATCACAACTCTCGCTAATCCGATTTTGTTTGCCCATAAACCAGCAAAAGTCATACCCAGTAGCGATGCCATTGTGAAACTCGTAAATGCGACCGCATAGTTACTAATTGCGTTTAAATCAGCGGCGGCAACTGGCATAACTGCGCCAATAGCAATTCCTTCAAATCCAAAAACACTTACTAAGGCAACGATGCCAATGCTTAGTCGCCGGTATTCAGGAGCCCATGGCGAAAGCGTCATTCGGACTTGTCGCTGTTATCTCCACCAGTTGGCAGACCCTCAAAAATTGCCTTGCACTGAGGACAAACTGGGAACTTGCCTGGATCGCGATTTGGAATCCACACTTTTCCACACAGCGCCACGACCGGTGCGCCCATGACTGCGCTTTCAACGATCTTGTCCTTTTGAACATAGTGCGCAAAGCGCTCATGATCTCCGGCCTCTACCTGCTCTTCGACGCGCTCGTCGACAAGTAATCCACCTTCAGTACGAATCTCATCAGCCATGAGCCCTACCTTAACAAACGCACGTGTCCTTGAAACTTCGTAAGGAAAACCTAAACCAAGGAATTCAAGCGAGCCTTAAGCTCAGCTAGTTCAGCCTGAAGTTCAGGTGGCACTCGACCATCAAATTGTGAGAAGTACTCTTCGGTTAGATCGCACTCTGCGAGCCAGCTGCCCCTGTCGACATCGAATAGTGCATCCAAATCGCCTTCTGTAATTTCAAGGCCAGAAAGTGGCAAGTCTTCACGGATTGGCAAGATACCAACCGGTGAATCGATACCGTCCGCTTCATTTTCTAAACGATCGACTACCCACGCCAATACTCTAGAGTTCTCGCCGAAGCCTGGCCAGATAAAGTCCCCTGCTTCGTTCTTGCGGAACCAGTTGACCTGGAAGAGTTGTGGAACGTTCGCAAAAGTGCGACCCATGTTTACCCAGTGGCCCCAGTAGTCAGCCATGTTGTATCCGCAGAATGGAAGCATTGCGAATGGATCGCGGCGCAGTTGACCAAGGCCACCAACAGCAGCTGCCGTCATCTCGGAGGAAATCGTGGCACCCATGAATACGCCATGGTTCCAACTGCGCGCCTGCGCAACTAATGGAACATTGGTAGCGCGACGGCCGCCGAAAAGAATTGCTGAAATTGGAACGCCAGCTGGGTTATCCCATTCATCTGAAATCGATGGGCATTGTTCAGCAGGTGCTGTAAAGCGTGAGTTTGCGTGACTTGAGACTTCTTCCGAATCTGGAGTCCAGTCATTGCCCTTCCAGTCAATCAAGTGCGCAGGTGGTTCTTCGGTCAAACCTTCCCACCAAATATCGCCGTCATCGGTAAGTGCGACGTTGGTGAAAAGCGAGTTGGCGTAAAGCGAGCGAATTGCATTGGCGTTCGTCTTCATGCCAGTTCCTGGCGCAACACCGAAGAAACCTGCTTCAGGGTTGATCGCATACAAGCGACCATCCGGGCCAGGACGCATCCAGCAAATGTCGTCACCAATAGTTTCAACTTTCCAACCAGGGATTGTTGGCTCAAGCATTGCAAGGTTCGTCTTGCCACAACCTGACGGGAATGCTGCCGCAATGTAGTGAGTCTTTTGCTTTGGCGAAGTCAGCTTCAAAATCAACATGTGTTCAGCTAGCCACATTTCATCGCGAGCCATTACGGATGCGATACGAAGTGCGAAACACTTCTTACCAAGAAGTGCGTTACCGCCGTAACCAGATCCGTAGGACCAGATTTCGCGCTCTTCTGGGAACTGCACAATGTATTTGGTTTCACTGCATGGCCATGCAACATCTTTTTGTCCCGGCTCAAGTGGCGCACCTACTGAATGTAGAGCCGGTACAAAGTCGCCATGCTCGCCAATTAAATCTAAAGCTGCCTTACCCATGCGAGTCATCATTTTCATGCTGATAACAACGTAAGGGGAATCTGTAATTTCCACGCCGAGTGCGCTGATGTCAGAACCAAGCGGTCCCATTGAGAACGGAACGATGTACATGGTGCGACCGCGCATGCAACCCTTGAAAGTTGAGCGAAGGATCGTCTTCATTTCACTTGGTTCCATCCAGTTATTAGTTGGACCAGCGTCTTCTTCTTTTACTGAACAGATGTATGTGCGGTCTTCAACGCGCGCCACGTCACTTGGGTGAGATCGGGCAAGGAAAGAGTTAGGTCGCTTTTCAGAGTTAAGTGGAGTAAGCGTTCCACTTGCCACAAGTTCTTGAGTTAGGCGATTCCATTCATCGTCAGAACCATCACACCATTCGATGCGATCTGGCGTAGTTAGTTCTGCAACTTCTTGGACCCAAGCTAGGAGGCGCTTATTTTTAGTTGGCGCATCGGCAAAACCTGGAGTGTTCAAACTGCTCACAAGAACTCCTTGATTGAATACCTGTTCTAAGGCTTTACGGGATTAACTTAGAATGCACCCGAAATGAACAAAAAACTAACTTAAAAACCCGAAAAATCCCCTAAATATCGATCCTGTGAGCAAACACACACGTGAACTGAACGCCCTTGTGACCAAAGTGACTAGTGTTCCTAGACTGTAGAAGTGCCCTTTGAACCAACATTTATAACACCCGGCGTTCTGCCGCTTTGGCTTGATGTTGGCGCGGTCGCGCTCGGCGCTGTCTTTGGAGCCACGCTAGCAAACTCTCGCCAAGCGCCATTGCTAGGTGTCTTGCTCGTAGGAATTTTGCTCGGGTTTGGCGGCTCGATGATTCGCGATATCTTGCTAAACACTGACATCAACGCCCTAGTCCATGGGCGCTACATCACCACTGCAGTGATTGCCTCAATCATTGGTGCCCTGCTGGGAGATCTGTTGTTAAAGCCGATGTGGTTGTTCACTATGTTGGATGCAACCGTCATGGGGTTGTTTGCCGTGATTGGTACTGAAAAGGCTTTGCTTTTCGGAATGCCAATTAGTTCAGCACTATTCATCGGAACTCTCACTGCAATTGGTGGCGGGATCATCGCTGACTTACTAACTGGAGTAAAACCAGATGTGATGTCGCGCGGGCCGTGGAGTGCATCGATGGCGCTGGTTAGTGCCTGCTGGTTCATTGTCTGGTTCGAGCAAGGATTTGTTCGGTTTGCAGAGTTGAGCTCGATAGCACTTTGTGTTTTGCTTCGAGCTATGGCCATCTGGCGCGGCTGGGAAGCTCCTCATGCTGATCATCTCAAGCCAAATACCTGGATCAAGCGAAAAAGCTAAGTCCGTTAGAAATAGGATTGCGACATGACTTTTGATGTTGCCCGCGTACGTTCCGCTTTCCCTTCACTTGAATCTGGTGTGGCCCACTTTGATGGCCCAGGTGGAACTCAAACTCCACTTTCAGTTGGGCAAGCCATCTGCAAAACCATGACTGGACCACTTGCTAACCAGTACACGATTACTGAGGCTGAGCGTAATGCCGAAGCTGCAGTTGATAACGCAAGAAGTGCAATGGCTGACTTGCTGGGTTCTACACCAGAGGGAATTTTCTTTGGCCGAAGCATGACGCAAATAACTTTCGATATCGCACGCACTTTGGCGCAGAACTGGGGTCCCGGGGATGAAATTGTTGCATCTCGATTGGATCACGATGCAAACGTTCGTCCATGGGTTCGCTACGCACAACTATCTGGCGCGACACTGCGCTGGATTGATTTTGATCCAGCAACAGGTTACTTAGATGTGTCCGATGTTGAGGCAGTACTAACTGATCGCACCAAGTTAGTTGCTATCACAGCTGCCTCGAATCTGATCGGCGCTCGCCCAGACATCCCCGCAATTGCAAAAGCTGTGCATGCTGTAGGTGGGTTGCTTTACGTAGATGGCGTTCACAACACTCCACACTCAGTGGTGGACTTCAAAGCACTGGGCGCAGATTTCTACGGTTGCTCACCATACAAATTCTTTGGGCCACACATCGGCGTCATGACTGCCTCGCCTGCATTACTTGAAACTTTGCATCCAGATAAATTGTTGCCGTCAACCGAGCAGGTTCCCGAGAGATTTGAACTTGGAACTTTGCCATATGAACTACTTGCAGGAATCACTGCGGCAGTAGATTTCATTGCGGACATGGTGCCAGGA
>CANKTT010000014.1 GCA_947486505.1 Actinomycetota bacterium
ATCATGTGATCCCAAACATAGAACTTCGCAACGCTCTGTAATGGCTCAATGCTTGCGGCCGGCAAGATCGGAAATAGCGCGTTTGCCTGAGGAGCATCAACTTTAACGCCCGGGATGTCCTTGATTCCCTTGTACAACTCTTGGGCCATGCCGTTTGAGTGCTGTGCGTTCTTTAGCCACAAGTCACCTTCAAACATTGCGACTAGTTGGATCGAGATGAAACGCATCTTGCTGGCTAGCTGCATCGCAGATTTACGGACATACTTCATGGCTGGGACTAGTTCCGGATTCAGAATCACCGCTGCTTCCGCTCCCATTGCGCCATTCTTGGTGCCACCGAGTGAAACTGCATCTACGCCGGCATCAGTTGTGAAGGCTCGCAGTGAAGTTCCTAGGGAGGCTGCAGCATTTGAGATTCGGGCGCCATCGAGATGAATGTACATTCCAAGTGAGTGCGCGTGATCTGCCAAGGCCTTGACTTCAGCCACAGAATAAACCGTACCGTACTCAGTTGAATTGGTAATCGAAACTACTTTTGGCTGAGCGCGGTGCTCATTGCCAAATCCCCAGGCTTGCTTGTCCACCAACTCGGGAGTCAGTTTGCCGTCAGGAGTTTCAACCTGCAAAAGCTTTAGCCCAGCCACCTTTTCCGGTGCGCCACCTTCGTCAACATTGATGTGAGCGCTGGTTGCACATACCACCGCTTCCCATGGCTTACACATTGCCTGCAATGTGATCACATTTGCACCAGTTCCGTTAAAGACTGGAAATACTTCTGCATCGTTACCAAACTGATTCTTAATTACGCCAGAAAGTTGCTCAGAATAAATGTCATCACCGTAAGCAACTTGATGTCCAGCGTTAACGTCAGACATTGCCTTTAGGATCTCTGGATGAATTCCGGCATAGTTATCACTTGCAAAGCCACGCCAAATTCCATCAACCATTACTAATCCCTAATTAAAGCTAGTTATAAAACTTTTGATTTATAGCGGTGTGACGTAAGCGCCGCTGATGCCACCATCAACCAGGAAGTTAGATGCTGTCATGAACGAAGAATCATCGCTTACTAGGAATGCAACTGCTGCTGCCATTTCTTCTGGTTCGCCAAAGCGTCCCATTGGAATGTGAACTAAACGTCGTGCCGCACGCTCTGCATCCTTAGCAAATAGTTCCTGAAGCAATGGGGTGTTAACTGGGCCAGGCGATAACGCATTTACGCGAATACCTTCGCGGGCAAACTGCACACCAAGTTCGCGGGTCATGGCAAGAACGCCACCCTTGGAAGCGGTGTAAGAAATCTGTGAGGTTGCTGCAGCCATAGTTGCCACGAATGATGCGGTGTTAACAATCGCACCTTTACCTTGACGCTGCATGTAAGGAATTACTTCCTTGCAGCATAGGTAAACCGAAGTGAGGTTAACTTCTTGCACTCGACGCCAGGCATCAATACCAGTGGTCAAAATTGAATCGTCATCAGGAGGTGAGATACCGGCGTTGTTGAATGCAATGTCTACGGAACCGTAAGTATCGAATGCAACTTTGTACATGTTCGCAACATCATCTGCATTTGTAACATCCGCTTTAACGAAAATGCCGCCAACTTGGGCTGCAACTTTTTCGCCAGATACTGGGTCAAGATCAGCAATAACAACCTTCGCGCCTTCTTCGGCTAAACGAATTGCTGTTGCTTTACCAATGCCACTTGAGCCGCCGGTGATTACTGCTACGCGGTCCTGTAAACGCTTCACTTACTTCCTACTTTCGGTTGGCGCCTGAATTTCTCAGGCAGTATGAGTTTAGTCCTCGGTACTTATAAAAACGTTCTTGGTTTCGGTAAAGGCCTCAAGAGCATGTGGGCCAAGCTCTCGGCCGATACCGGACTTCTTGAACCCGCCAAATGGTGTCCAGTAGCGAACCGCTGAATGAGAGTTAATTGAAATAACGCCCGATTCCACGCCGCGTGCCATGCGCATTGCGCGGCCGACGTCACTGGTCCAAATCGATCCGGCTAAGCCATAATCCGTTCCATTTGCCATACGTATGGCATCTGCTTCATCGTCGAATGGAATCACTACTGCGACTGGACCAAAGATCTCTTGGCTGTATTGAATGTCCGATTCCGAGATTGGCGCTAGAACGGTTGGTGGGAACCAGAAGCCTTTGCCAGTTGGCGCTTCGCCCTGAAACAAGACGGGTGCGCCATCTGGAACAAAGGATTGAACCCGATCACGCTGGAGTGCACTAATCAGAGGTCCCATGTCGACTGACTCGTCTGCTGGATTTCCTGTGTGCATGCCTTTAACTACTGGCTCCATGTATGCGAGAACTTCATCGTAAACACTGCGCTGAACTAAAATTCGGGAACGTGCGCAGCAGTCTTGGCCAGAGTTATCAAATACTGCGCCAGGCGCTGCCTTTGCCGCCTTTTCAATGTCCGCGTCAGCAAAAATAATGGTTGGGCTCTTGCCACCAAGTTCCAATGTCACGCGCTTCAATTGGGAAGCGCTTGATTGCATAATGCTCGTACCCACAGCCGTTGAGCCCGTAAAGCAAATCTTGCGGATCGCTGGGTGGTCAACGATTCGCTGTCCAGCAACTTTGCCAAAACCAGGCACGACGTTGAAAACATTTTCAGGAATTCCAGCTTCAAGTGCCAATTCCGCCAAACGCAATGCGGTAAGTGGAGTTGTTTCTGCTGGTTTGAGGACAACTGTGTTTCCAGCCGCAAGTGCTGGTGCAAATCCCCATGCTGCAACTGGCATTGGAAAATTCCACGGAACAATGATTCCAACGACACCGATTGCTTCATGGAAAGTTATATCGATTCCACCAGGCACTGGAATCTGATGTCCAGTCAGGCGTTCAACACCACCGGCCATGTAGTTCAAAACGTTGGCAACATTTTGTGCTTCCCAGCGAGCATTACCGATTGTGTGACCAGCTTCAAGTACTTCAAGTCTTGCTAACTCTTCGTTACTATCTGAAACAAGTTGCGCGAACTTGCGCAGGACGTCAGCGCGGGCGCCCGGTGCAAGATCTCGCCAAGCTGGCCAGGCGCTTTGAGCTTTTGATACAACTGCATCGATCTCATCAGCCGATGCCATGTGGACGGTTTTTACGACGCCCTCGGTAGCTGGATTTAAAACATCAAATGTGTCGCTCATAATTCCTCTTTGACCAGGTTTTGGGAAACTTCCTAGAAAGAGCGTAGTGGAGTAACCTCCTGCAAAACTTACACCTAGGTATAACTTCGACGAAGTTCATTTTTTGGTAGGCATCCCCCAGAAGACTAGATTTTTCACGCCAAAAACCGATAGATTCAAGCCCATACTTGTAAAGAATCTGAGCCTGCAAAAGGAGATCCCATGGCCTCGGTAAGTTTTCCTCTTTCAATTGATGCTTTAACTAAGGACATCAAGGAAGGCCGAATCGATACCGTCATTGTCGCCATAACGGACATGCAAGGCCGGCTCCAAGGTAAGCGCCTGCACGGAGATTTCTTTTTGAGCGACGTACTTAACCATGGAACTGAGGGCTGCAATTATTTGGTTGCTGTCGATATTGACATGAATACGGTTCAGGGTTACGACATATCGTCTTGGGATACCGGCTATGGCGACATGGTTATGAAGATCGATCCAAAAACTATGCGTTACGTAGATTGGCATGAAGGTACTGCGCTAGTACTTGCTGACTTAGTTGATCACCATGACAATCCAATTCCAGAATCCCCACGTCAGATTCTGCAGAAGCAGTTAAAGCGACTTGAAGATATGGGAATGGTTGCCATGGTTGGCACCGAACTTGAATTCATTATGTTTGAAGATACTTACGAGGAAGCTTGGAACAAGCGTTATCACGACTTGACTCCAGTTAATCAATACAACGTTGACTACAGCATCATCGGAACTTCTCGAGTAGAACCAATTCTTCGTCGAATTCGCCTTTCCATGGTGAATGCTGGCATGACGGTTGAATCAGTAAAGGGTGAATGCAACCTTGGTCAACACGAGATTGCGTTCAAATACACCGATGGGCTAGCCACATGTGATCACCATGTTGTTTACAAAACAGGTGCAAAAGAGATTGCAGCCCAGGATGGCTACGCCTTGACCTTCATGGCAAAGTTCAATGAGCGCGAAGGCAATTCCTGCCATATCCATTTGTCATTCCGTGGCATCGATGGCTCAATGGTTCTTGCAGACGACAACGACCCTGATGGACTCAGCGATATTGGTAAGCAATATCTTGCGGGCCAGCTCGCACATATGCGTGAACTAAGCATCATGTATGCACCAACTATCAACAGTTACAAGCGTTACGCACCCGGCAGCTTCGCTCCAACCGCCATTAAATGGGGTCGCGATAACCGAACCTGTTCATACCGCTTAGTTGGACATGGTCAAAGTTTGCGTGTTGAAAATCGCGTGCCTGGTGGCGACGTGAATCCTTACCTTGCCGTGGCCGGCATGATTGCGGCTGGAATCGACGGCATTGAAAAGAAGATGACGCTAGAACCTCGGTTTGATGGCAATGCTTATGCACTTGAGACTGATCGTGTTCCAAACACCTTGCAAATGGCACGCGACTTATGGGTAAACAGCGCATGGGCAAAAGAAGCATTTGGCGAACGGGTTCACAAGCACTACACGCACATGGTTGATACTGATTTGGCACAATTCAACAAAGCAGTAACAGACTTTGAACTGATCCGTGGATTTGAGCGCTACTAAACATTTTTGGAAGTGTCTTAAGCACTTACTAAGCGGTGTTAAACCCTGCCCAAATGCGTTTGCCGTTTTCAGTTAACTCGTATCCCCAAAGATCAGCAAACTCATCAATGATGTGCATACCTCGACCACAGTCCAGTGAAACATCAAGTGATCGCATCACGGGTATCTGATCATTGGCATCCTCAACCACTACCTTGACCATGTACTGCCAACGTTCCAATACAACTTGAAGTTCAGTGGCCGCATGAACCACAGAGTTAGCAACAAGTTCGCTCGTAACAGCGATAGCTTGATCAAGATTTATTGAAATTTCATCGCCCAGAAAATAACCAACCTGCTGTCGGGCAAGATTCACCGAATCAGCCATTGCTGGCATAGTCCAACTTGCAATAGTTGTTAAGAAATCCCCAAAATAGATCGCCAAATCCGCGGTGCCAGATTCGTTAAATGCGCTCATATTTTCAAGTATGCCCGTTACCCAATGAATAAAACCCAATATTTAGGCTTATTCCATGCCTTTATCGCGGCGACCTGTTGCTCGTTGGGTCTCCCGTTTAGCATCCTTTTCGGCGATGGCTTGGCGCTTATCGTAGTTCTTTCGACCTCGAGCGATAGCTATCTCAACTTTGGCTTTGCCATCGTTGAAATACAGACTCAATGGGATCAGAGTTAGGCCACTTTCCTTCAACTTGTTTTCGATCTTGCTTATCTCTTGACGATTAAGCAAAAGTTTGCGCGCCCGCGTTGGAGCATGGTTGGTCCAAGAGCCTTCGTTGTATTCGGGAATGTTGACACCACGCAGCCAAATTTCACCATTCTCAAATAGCGCATAACCATCAACCAGGCTTGCCCTACCAGCACGCAGGGATTTAACTTCAGTTCCAACAAGAACCATGCCAGCTTCATAGATATCTTCGATGGTGAAGTCGTGGCGAGCTTTCCGGTTCTGGGCGATTACCTTACGACCGCGCTCTTTAGCCACTTAACTCAACTCATCCCCAGCAAGGCACAACGGTGCGAGATGCACCAAACCAACCCATTGGATTGTACGGTACGCCATTTAGGTGAACTTCAAAGTGCAAATGCGGACCCGTGGAGAAGCCAGTAGATCCGACATACCCAATTACTTCTTGGTTTCCAACGGCTTGCCCAGGCGATACACCAAATCGGGTCTGATGGGCATACATCGTCACCATGCCACCACCATGATCGATCAAGGTCATGTTTCCGTAAGCGCGGCTAAATGTCGTGGAGAGAATGACTCCGGCTGCGGCGGCGCGGATTGGAGTTCCTCTTGGCGCTCCACTATCAACACCAGTGTGGCAAGACTTGTATCCGTAGACCGGATGCACGCGCCAACCCACACTTCCGCCAGCTGCACGACCTGGGAGTGGCCAGGACAACGGACCGGTAGCTTGTGGATCGACCGGTCCTTGTTCACCAGCAGATCCGGAAAGGGCGGCGATCCGAATTTGTTCTGCGCGAAGTTCGTCATACTGCTTTTGAACTTCAGCCTTGTCATCTTCGGCGATCTTTAGGGCAGCAGATTCTTGGTCTACCAGTTTGTCAACTTCAACTTTTGCTGCTGCTGCTACGTCGGCTGCATTTCGGGCATCAATAAGCGCCTGCGAGGCAATGTTTGCTATTCGCTGCATATCAAGACGAACTTCTTCAGCCGCGGCCGCATCAGATACTAGTTGGTCTTTTGCTCCAAGTAGATCGTCGAGACTCCTCGCAGTTGATATCGAAACGGCCTTAATGTTTTGCAATCTGACGGTCAAATCTGACGGTGAGGTTGACTCAAGGATTATTTCCCATTGCGAAGTTTGTCCCTGTTGATAAACAGAGCGCGCAAACTGGTCTACCTTTTTTTGCAGTTGACTAATCTCTGCTTCTTTGCTGGTGACTTTTGATAGAGCTGCTGTATACGCAGCTTTAGAAACCGCGAGATCAGAGGCAGCTTTTTCGTAAACCGAAGCAGCTTCGCTTTCCCTGGTCGTAGCAATAGCCATGGCCTCACGAGCAGCTGGAAGTTTTGCTTGAGCATCCTTTAGGGATTCAGCAGCTGCAACAACTGCCTGTGATGCTTCTGTTAGTGCTTCAGAAGCTTCGGAAACTTGTTGGTCAATATCATTGCTGCCGGCAATAGCTGGTGGGATAAGTAGAGAAAGTATCAATGGAACGGCAAGTAATCCTCGGGTAAACCACGAGGAGTTATGACGCGAGAGGAAGGCGCTCATGATGCTCCGTTCAAGGGGGAAGTTATTTAAGCGTAACGGAAGTGCCCAAAGTTACTGGTGTGACTCGAGTCGTGTCGGAGCATTTTGACACTAAATTGTGCAGATTTAGCCCTTTAAATAGCGTCTGAGCGTGATTGAGGCCGCTATCACCGTAGTTCCAACGCCGATTAAATAGAGAATCGGCACAATTGCCAAAACCTCATTCCAGGTTACAAACGGGATAAAAGTTAGGTTTGGAGCCAATTTTGCGTCAATCAACCAATACTTTGAGGCCAGAATCCCACCCGTAGCCAGGGTTGAACCAAGGATTGCAGCGACTGCGGCCTCCAAAATGAAAGGCAATCGGATTGACATGTTGCTTGCTCCTACTGAGCGCATAATCGAAGTTTCGCGACGCCTAGCAAACGCAGCCACTCGCACCGTGTTCATCACCAGCAAAACCGTCACAAAGAGCATGGCAGCGGCAATCGCCAACGCAAAAGATTGCAATCCTTTTAGTATCTGGAAAAACCGGTCTAACAATTTTCTCTGGTCTTGAATCGATTCGACACCTTGAACCGACAGCAAAGCACTCGAGACTTTTTCAAAATTCTCTGGGTTATCCAGCTTGACTCTAAATGATGCTGGAAGTGCATCTGGACTGATGTTCGCCAAAATTGCCGAGCCAGCAAACTGTTCCTTGAATTGTTCATACGCATCCGCTGATGATTCATAGAAAACATCTTGAACGGGTTCTAGGTCACCAAGGATGGTTTCTATGTTCGTAAGCTGTTCATCGGTTACCACTCCGGTGCAAGTAAATGCGACCGATGTGTTTCCACATAGAAATATGGAGACTTCAATCTTGTCGTACCAATAGCCCTTCATGCGATCTACTTGAGCGCTCAGCAGAAGTGCCGCGCCTACCAAAGAAAGTGAAACTGCGACCGAAACAATCAACGCGACTGTCATTGTGAAGTTTCGGCGTAAACCGTTTCCGACTTCTTTACTTACAAATGAAAATCTCAAGACTAGTGCCCCGTATGCCCATACATACCGCGTTCTTGATCGCGGATGATATTGCCATTTTCCATTTGCACAATACGTTTACGCATTTGATCTACAATCGCGACATCGTGCGTTGCCATAACAATTGTGGTTCCTGTGCGATTAATCCGATCTAGCAACTTCATAATGCCAACGCTGGTGGATGGGTCTAAGTTTCCCGTTGGCTCATCTGCCAAAAGCAGTTTTGGTTTGTTCACAAACGCTCTCGCAAGTGCCACGCGCTGCTGCTCTCCACCTGATAGCTCTGAAGGTAAGCGGTGTGCTTTTTCATCAAGACCAACTAAGTCAAGAATCGCGGGGATTCTTTGTTGAATCTCTTTTTTAGATTTACCAATTACTTCCATACCAAATGCAACATTGTCGAAAACTGTTTTTCCAGGAAGCAATCGGAAGTCTTGAAAGACGATGCCCATAGTTCGTCGAAAGGCTGGCACCTTGCGGTTTGGTAACTTAGCAACATTGATGCCATCCACTGTTACCGTACCTGAACTTGGCTTTTCCTCTTTTAAAAGCAAGCGAAGTAGGGATGATTTTCCTGATCCGGATTGACCAACTAGGAAGACAAATTCGCCCTGCTCGATATTTAGATTTATTCGATTTAGAGCTGGAGTATTTGAATTTTTGTATTGCTTGGAGACATTGTCAAAGTTGATCACAGTGAAATCTCCTTAAATGGGCAGGCAATTAGTTTCGAAAAATCCTATGCTTTCAGCCTAAATACCCTGTGGGCTATGCATGGGTAGGGCGCGCCGACCTTGACGATTTCCGTACAAACGAATATTGCTAGCTTGCTTGCTCGCGACGCCAGCGAATTCCGGCCTCGACGAACTGGTCGATGTCACCATCAAGTACCGCTGAAGTGTTTCCAGTTTCAACTTCAGTTCTAATGTCTTTAACCATTTGGTAAGGATGCAATACATAGGAACGCATTTGGTTTCCCCATGAGCCACTCGTATCGCCCTTAAGTGCGTTGATCTTAGCTTGCTCTTCTTGCCGCGTTCGTTCCAAAATTTTTGCTTGCAGCACAGCCATCGCAGTTGCTTTGTTTTGCAATTGCGAACGCTCGTTTTGGCACGATACAACTATTCCAGTTGGAATGTGTGTTAGGCGTACTGCTGAGTCAGTTGTATTGACTCCTTGGCCACCCGGACCTGACGAACGATACACATCAACGCGCAAATCGTCATCTGGAATCTCTACCGAATCTGTTTGCTCAACGACTGGAATAACTTCAACTTCAGCAAAAGATGTTTGGCGACGACTTTGGTTATCAAACGGTGAAATTCGAACTAGTCGATGGGTACCTTGCTCTACTGACAAAGTGCCATATGCGAAAGGCGCCTTCACTGCGAAAGTAGTCGATTTGATTCCGGCCTCTTCAGCATATGAAGTTTCATAAACATCGGTTGCCCAGCCATGGCGTTCGCAGTAACGCAAATACATACGTTGCAACATTTCTGCCCAGTCCGCTGCATCGACGCCACCAGCGCCAGAACGGATTGAAACTAAAGCGTCGCGGTGGTCATACTCTCCCGAAAGCAAAGTTCGCACTTCCAGTTCGCCAATAGATTTTTCAAGTGCGTTAAGTTCAGCGCCTGCTTCTTCAAGGATTCCTTGATCGCTTTCCGCTTCTCCCATTTCCCACAAAACCTGAACATCATCCACACGCGAGCGCAGATTCTTTATTCGAACAATGTCCGCCTGCAAAACAGATAACTTGCCGGTAACTAACTGAGCATTAGCTTGGTCATCCCATAGATCGGGCGCGGAGGCAAGGACTTCTAGTTCAGCTACCTGAGCCTGCATTTCATCAATTCGGAGGACTTTTTCAATACTCGAGAGGGTGGAGTTGATAGCTGCTAAATCAACAGCAAAATCTCCGGTAGCCATAGTTCATAAGGTTACCTTGAAGTCACCTAACTTTATTAATTGCCTTGGCAGCGCTGACAACAACTGGTGTAGAGATCGGCATCAGATAACCAAAAGCGGTATTCGGTTTCGCCTGAACTGTCACAGTTACCGCAGTTCCCGACACAATAACTGACCTAAC
The DNA here is from genome assembly GCA_947486505.1 of Actinomycetota bacterium. Next base: position 10,074 of record CANKTT010000014.1, read on the forward strand.
AGAAAAGTCAGAGACCTGCAATCCAGGATTTGCTGCAGTTATGTATTGTTTCACTCTGGTTCTGGCGAGACTTTCATTAAGTCTCAAATTGTTGCCCAAACCTTTTTGATAAATTACATCGACATCAACAGCCTGAGCCGCAGATAACGCTGCTCCGTCTGCAATTCCATCCAAAACATTTCTCGTGACCCAGATAGAAGCTACATTTATGGAAACCGTGGCAATCATTAAGCCCGCCAGAGACAATCCGATTCCGAACAGAAGTATTGAACCTTCTTCTTCTGACATTAATCTTCTAACGTTCATGGCACTCGCAATTCGTCCACGACCGAAGTGTGCTGACCAGTAACTACAACGCTGCGTGGTCCAAACGCGCTAGGCAAGTTAAGTTTGACAGATTTACTAACCTGTACCGTTACATATCCGCCGGGTGAGAGGCAAGGAGTTTTAGTACACGAGACTTTGGTCGAGACATCGGAGTTTCGCAAATCGAAGTCATTGACAACAAGGTCAGAAACCGATTTGGCCGTGTTATTGCCGTTGGCATCATTACTTGAGACTACGAATGCTCGGGCAGCCGTACGAGCGGATACTTCTGTTGATAGATATGCATTAGCGACCTGAATGCATGAGCTCGCAATAACTGACAATGGGACTAGCAATGCCACTGTGACACCGATAAATTCCACAATCACATTTCCATTTTCGGATGAAGATCGCTTCATAAGGATGCCTCATCGATTGCTCGCGCGTTGCCAGTCATGAAAATCCGGTGACCTAAAAGTGGAACTTCTACAATTTGAGTTACTGACACTGAGACATAGGAAGCTCCTTGATTTCGGAATCGTTTTACAACAATCGTTTCGGGCTTAAATCCAGATCCACGGCTTGCTAACACATTGAGCACTGCACTCCTCCCCTGCGCATTTGTTGCATCTGCCGCGCTTGCGGTCCTAGCTCCAATAACAGCGGCAGAATCTAGAACACTTTTATCTGCAACAAGCATCGCAATTTGACCAATGGCTATAAAAACTGCCACAACTAATGGCGCGACTAATACAAATCCGACAATTCCAGAACCATTATCGGAGACGATTTCATTAAGGTCGCGAGACACTTCGTAGCGCACTTGTTAATACCGACTTGAGTTGTCCGTCAGCAACTGACCATACAGCTACAACGAGCCCCGCTGTCATCACAGTTACGAGGACCCAACCTGGCACGTCTCCACGTTCATCGCGCGATTTTTCCAAAACTCCAGCAGTGGCAATTTGGAGTCTTGCCGCTAAACCGGCCGTTATGTTATTCGATATCTTCATTTGTATTTCCTTTTCTATACGTAGGTTTTGACTATTGAAACTAAAGAACTTGGAGCGCAATCATTCCTGGATAAAGCGCGACAGCAACAATCATTGGAAGTATTAGAAATACGACTGGAAGCATCATCAAAGTTTCCTTTTGACCGGCTACGACCAGTAGCCTGCGGATCTGATGTGCGCGCGCATCTGCTGCTTGAGCCCTTAATACTTGTGCCAGAGGTGTGCCACGTTCAAGAGCTAACCCCAATGAGTGAGTGGCTCTTGAAATTGCTTGAGATTCAATTTGATTACTCATTTGACTTAAAGCCGGAACTAATCCCTCTCCGGAATTTACCGAATCCACAACTTTTCCCAGCTCCGCAATAAGTGGACCCGTGCAGGATTTTGAAATTCTATGAAGTGCTGTCAACACCGGCTCTCCCGCCGAAACTGCGAAGGCCAAAAGATCTAGGACGGCTGGAAGTTGCTCCTCCATAGTTGAGCGACGCCGTTGTGCCTCCTGCGTCAAACTCCATTTTGCAAACCACCCACCGCTAACGAACATTCCAGAAATAAGAACAAGTGAAAAAACAGGTGAGGTGTTCTTTGCCACAGCTAGACGAAGCAATAACCAGACGATTGATGCAACCACGGCAATTCCCGCAAGGACTATTTGTTTGCGACGGAAACCAGATAATGAGAGAGGACTTTCTGCCTGCTGAAGCCATTTTGAAATTTCTACGCTATTGCTCCAGGGTGACCAATTGCTCGTGGTTAACAAATTGCTTACGGCGGAAAAAATAGTTTGGGTAAGGTTCACAGACTTGACTGAACCTTTACCAACGAAAGGAGAGATTTGATCGGCCATTGCAACTTTTGGTTGATTCAAAACGTTCACCAACAAGACAATTCCAAATCCAAATGTTGCGCCTATAAAAAATCCGGTCATGACATAAGCCTCTTCTCTACCGGAAGCTCTGCAATCTTCATCATTGCAAAATAGGCAAAAACTGATACCAGTGCACAAATTGCGAGCAGGCGAAATCCACTTTCCGAAAAGTAAACATTTGCTGCATCATCTCGCGTTGATAGCACTAGGGCTGTTACCCATGGCGCGGCTACCGCAAGTTTTGCTCCGTTAACTGTCCAACTTTGTCGGGCGACAATTTCACCACGAAGTTCAAGTTCCTCTCGCATTACCTCAGACAACGTCCGCAAGAGGACGCCAAGGTCTGCCCCACCCACTTCATGAGCGATCTGAAGCGAAGCTACGAATTTGTCAGCCTGTGAATTTTTCAAGTTGCTTGAGATTAGATTTAGGCCAGCATTGAAATCCCCTGTGGCCTGATAACGATCACGACAAAGCTTAAAAGTGGAGCGAAGTTGCTCTGGACCAGAATTGCACAGTTCATCTACGGCTTGGGGTAGTGAAAGTCCGGCCCGAATCGCAGATGCCAAATCATCAACAACATCTGGCCAAACATCAGGAGAAAGTTTTTCGTGAGCTGCAACTATGTTCCAGCCGTGAATAAACCTAAAGCCCCGAAACTTGATTGGTTCGCGAATCGCTCCCCAAACCAGTATCGACCCAAGAGCCAAGAGTGCTCCAACAATTAATCCCATTGCGAAACACCCACCAAACTTGCTAAGTCAATTTTGTGGGCCTGGAATTGATCCAGTTTTCCGGGGAACAATCCAAGCGGTTCTAGACGCCCGTTTTGAAACTTGAAAATGTCCCCAGTCTCGATGCAGTTACCTTCCACTCGTCCAGTCACCGAAGTTATTTGCTGAACCCTGCGCGTTCCATCAGGTCGTAATGCGGTGTGGATCACAATGTCGACAACCGAGGCAACGGTCGGCACCACGAATTCCGCCGAAACGTTACTGCCCGCGAGCATTGGTAGCAGGCAAAGTTTTGAAATGGCATCGCGTGAACTGTTCGCATGTAAAGAGCACATACTTGGCATCCCAGAATTCATAGCAACCAGCAGATCTAGTGCTTCTTCTTGCCGCACCTCTCCAACAACGAGTCGAGATGGCCGCATCCGAAGTGCTTCCTTGATTAACCGACGTAACGGAATCTCGCCAGTTCCTTCCAGGCTTTCTTGTCGAGTTTGAAGCGCGACCCAGTCTGGACTGGTTAGTTGCAACTCAAAAACTTCTTCGCAAGTGACGACACGCTCGCTTGATGGTGCACTATTTAGCAGTGCATTCATCAATGTCGTCTTTCCGGCTTGTGTTGCGCCTGCAACTACGATGTTCAAACCGGCCACAACACAAGCCTGTAAAAAGGCCGCCGCCTGATTGGTTAATGTGCCAGCTAGTACTAGGCCATCAAGTGACTTAGATCCCATTATGAATTTTCGGATATTAACTGACCAATACCTTCGAGTTATGTCTGGAATTGTCACATGCATTCTGGAACCGTCTGGCAAGGTGGCATCAACGAACGGATTCGAGAGGTCAACTCGACGCCCAGATGACGCCAGCATTCTTTCTACAAGCCCTCGAACTTCAACCTCACTTAGGATCACACTCGTAAGTTCGCTTTTGCCATTACGTGCTACAAAGATTCGCCCTGGTTCATTTATCCAAATCTCTTCCACACTTGGATCGTCCAGAAGTGGTTGTAGTAAACCAAATCCAGATATGTGACTCGTGATCTGATCTACGAACGGTAGAGAAGACTCATTATCAGGTGCAGTATCTGGCACATTTGTTGACTGGGCCAAGATATCTTCAATTACGTGGCGTAACTCAATTGATTCTTCGCGCGGGCTGATCCCCCCAGTCCGAACCCGTGTCCGAATCTCTTGAATTACCTCACTTGCTGCACCTGACATGAGCTCCCCCGTTGCTTGGACTTGGTATGAATCAAGTCGTTGCTGTAACTCGGGCCAAGCCGAGTTATTGAAGATTAAGCGGAATTGGTTGCCGGAGAAATACTGCTTTGGAATCTGTGGATAACGTAGCTAGAGTCGCTACTTGATCCACCAAGTTATGAAAAGTGTAAAGTTTTTATCCACAAAAATGTGATTAAATCTTGCGAGTTGAGCCCTAAATGGTTATGCGGTTTTTCGGTTATTCATCCAGCTGCGAATTCCAGCGACAATTGAGCCAACAATAAAGAATGTGGCAATAGCATACGAGCCAGTTTTAACGGCTGGGATTGTTGCTGCGTAGTACCCAGCAAGAGTTAGGCCCACGCCCCAAGCGATGGCTCCAACAAAGTTAGCGCTTAGGAACTTGTAGTAATTCATGCGAGCGATTCCTGCGATTGCCGGAATGAGCACCCGAGCCCAAGGCATGAATCGAGCAACTACAACTGCCCACCAGCCAAGTTCGGCATAGAACTTTTCTGACTTTACGATTGCGGCCTTTAGCTTCGGGCCATCTCGCTTATCCAAGTAAGGCCGGCCGTAATGTCGTCCGAGAACAAATCCGGTTTGGTCGCCGATAAACGCGGCCAGCCCAATGCCAATCGTTAAAACCCAGATGTTTACCGAATCGCTGGTTGCGGCAAGTAAACCTGCTGCAAAAATCAACGAGTCACCAGTTATGAATGGGATAAAGGCTCCAATGAAAAATCCAGTGCCGGCAAAAACTAATACCCAAACAATTAAGTAAAAAAGGAATGGGCCGTAGGCATTGAGCCACTCCGTAACTTGCGCCGTCAAAGCGGCAGATAAAAGTACGGTTTCCATTCTTAAACCCTACTTTGAGCCTTGCAAACCCACGAACGCAGATCGAGTGACCTAACTCGCACCTTGTCCCGCAAGTGTGCGAATTGCGCGCAATGCCACCGAAAGTGTTGCCAAGTCATTTTGATCACTGTGAGCAATCTCATTAAGAGTTGCTCTAGTGCGCGCAACACCTTCAGCGAACTTGGCTTCCCATTGGCTGATACGAGAATCTATGGAATCCGAATCTTTGGTTGCTTGTGCGACGCGGGATGTCAAAGCAGCTAACGCTACATAAAGATCGCTGCGTAGCGCAGATCTGGCGTATGCCGTCCAACGATCATCTCGGGCTAAAGCAGTGATGTGGAACAACATGCGATCAATGTCGTATCTTTCGCTCAGCGCAAAATAAAGCTCAGCAACGACCATTGGATCGGACTTTTCACGATTCGCTATTTCGATTACATCGAGTAGTGAGAATTCATCCAAGAAACTGCCGGTACGAATTGCCAATTCGGCTGGAACCCCTTGGGACTGGAAGTTCTTGGCAATTGACGCAGCCCGATCGCGCTCGACACCTCGTAACATGCCAGGAACAAGTTCTGTGAGCTTGGCAACCGTTGCAGCGAACTTTTCAATTTCTTCTTCAACATTTAGTCGACCACCACGGGACTGCAAGAACCATCGAGTAGCACGATCCAATAGGCGCCTGGATTCCAAAATCAATTGAGTTTGGCAGTCAGTTGAAATTAACCCATCAAGGGACTCAATGTCTTCCCAAAGTTTGGTTAGCCCAAATACTTCACGCGAAACCACAAATGCTCGCAAGATCTCCGAAGTTCCGGCGCCACTTTCTTCAGCTGCACGCCAAGTAAATGTGATTCCACCGCGATTAACGAGGTCATTTGTCAGCACGGTTGAGATGATTTCTTTACGCAATGGATGGGTATCCATCAAGTCCGCGTACTTAACTCGCAGATCGCTTGGGAAGTAGTTCTGCAAAACTTCTCTACACCACTTCTCGTTCACAATCTCGTCAGCGGCAAGGCCATTGCTTAGGTCAATTTTCACATAAGCCATGAGGACGGAGAGTTCTGGTGAAGTTAAACCCATGCCTTGGGCGTGCAGAGAATCAAGTTGCACGTCCGTTGGTAGGTACTCGATTGTGCGGTTCAAGAGTCCTTCGGCTTCAAGGTGATTAATCAATCGCTTATGAACTCGGAGCATTTCTGCATCCTGATATCGAGCCTGCTCCAGAATTAAATTCTGTTCGTAGTTATCCCTGAGAACTAACTCACCGACTTCATCGGTCATGACTGCAAGCTGCTTGTTGCGATCTTCAACGCCTAGCTTTCCGGCAGTTACAGCTTGGTCTAACAAAATCTTGATGTTTACTTCATGATCAGAAGTATCAACGCCTGCTGAGTTGTCAATGGCGTCGGTATTTAACTTAACGCCAGCACGAGCGGCCTCAATGCGACCAAGTTGTGTCGCTCCTAAGTTGCCACCCTCGCCAATTACTCGCGCCTTTATATCGCCACCATTTACCCGAATCGCATCGTTGGCTTTATCGCCGACTTGGGCGTGAGTTTCGGAGGACGACTTTATATACGTTCCGATACCACCATTCCAAAGTAGATCAACTGGTGCCAACAGAATCTTGGTAAGTAATTCGTTGGGGGTAACGCTGCTAACTTCTGGGTCAATCCCGATTGCCAGCTTCGCTTCTGGCGTTAAATCAATTGACTTAATGCTTCGAGGGTAGATTCCGCCACCCTTGCTGATCAATTTCACGTTGTAGTCTTCCCAAGAAGATCTTGGCAAGTTGAACAACCGCTGACGTTCCACAAATGACTTTGATGAATCTGGATTTGGGTCAATAAAGATATGACGATGATCAAAGGCAGCGATCAATCGGATGTGCTCCGAAAGCAGCATGCCATTTCCAAATACGTCGCCGCTCATATCGCCGATGCCAACTGCAGTAAAGTCCTGGGTTTGGGTGTTAACTCCAAGTTCGAGGAAGTGACGCTTAACTGATTCCCAGGCTCCCTTAGCTGTTATGCCCATGGCTTTATGGTCATAACCAACCGAGCCACCTGATGCGAATGCATCACCCATCCAGAATCCGCGATCAATTGAGATTTTGTTTGCGATGTCGGAGAAAGTTGCGGTGCCCTTGTCGGCTGCCACAACTAAATACGGATCATCAACGTCATGGCGAACAACTCGTTGCGGTGGCACAACTTCACCATTAACTAGATTGTCCGTCACATCAAGAAGTGCACCAATAAACATCTGGTAGCAAGCAATGCCTTCTGCTAACCAGGCATCACGATCACTCGGCTCAGGTCCACGCTTTAGAACAAACCCACCCTTGGCACCACTTGGAACAATCACAGTGTTCTTAACCATTTGTGCCTTTACCAAACCAAGGATTTCAGTTCGGAAATCTTCTTGGCGATCTGACCAGCGCAATCCACCACGAGCAACAGAAGCGAACCTCAGATGCACACCTTCAACTCGAGGAGAGAAAACCCAAATTTCAAACTTAGGAAGCGGTAGCGGTAGATCGGGCACTTTGCTTGGATCCAGTTTGAATGCCATAACCTGCGGGTAATTTCCGTTTGCATCATGTTGGTAAACGTTGGTACGCAGAGTTGCAGAAACCAACGCGATACTCGATCGCATAATGCGGTCATGATCTAAGCTCTCCACTGCATCGAGTGCTTGGTCAATCTTGCTAACTAATTGCGCTTGCAAGCCCGCGCGATCTTGATCGAGTTCCGGACTGAATCTGATCGCAAACAGTTGAACCAGGTACTGCACGATCGTTACATTCGCTAGCAAGACCTGCTGCAGGTAACCCTGGCTAAATGGGGAGCCAGCTTGGCGCAAATAAGCTGCGTAGGCTCGAATGATTCCTACATTTCGAGCCGATAGTCCTGCCTTAATTACAAGACCGTTGAATGGATCGCTATCCACTTCGCCATGCCAGATAGAAACAAATGTCTTGCAAAATCTGTCGGACAGTGAATCTTGTTCCGGAACTTTAGAGTCATCAAAATTCAACCCAAAGTCATAGAACCAAGCCACATCCATACCTTTACGGCGCAAGTCATATGCTCGTTCGTCAATTACTTCGACCCCAAGGTCATGAAGTATTGGCAGCACTGTTGAAAGCGTAATTGGGCTACCGATTCGATAAATCGTGAAGCGCCTAGTTCCATCTTCCGAGGAATTGGGCGTATACATAGAAACTTTGATAGCCCCAGGAGTTTCAGATTCAAGTGACTCGAGAATTCTCAAGTGCGAAACGGCGTCGCCGGCCGGAACATCTTCCTTAAATGATTCTGGAAATGAATTACCCCAAGTTCGGAGCAATCTCGCAGAATCTTCCCCACCCACGAGCTCAACCAAGGAATCAGCAAAGTCGTCTTCCCAAGATCGGGTCGCATCGGCAAGGTCAGCTTCGAGTTGCTCTAAATCAATTTCTGGGATGGCCTTATCGAGTGGCTTCAAAACTACGAAATGAAGTCTGGCCAAAACGGATTCAGAAACCCGAGCAGTGTGATCAATAGAAGTTGCGCCATATGCCTGCAACAAAATGGCCTCCATGCGAAGGCGCACTTCAGTCGTATATCGATCTCTAGGCAAATACACGAGGGCAGAAACGTATCGACCAAAGATTTCAGTACGGGTAAACACCCGCACTTGGCGGCGCTCTTGCAATTGCAAAACTCGACGGGCTACATCCACTAATTCATCAGTTGAAATTTGGAACATTTCGTCACGTGGGTAAGTCTCCAAAAATTGCATTAGGTCTTTACCGCTATGGGAGTCCCGACCAAGGGCCATTGCTTCGGAAACGTCGGCTACCTTGCCAGAAAGCACTGGGATATTGGTAACGGATTGGTTGTAAGCAGCAGATGAGAATAGGCCCAGGAATCGGTGTTCTCCGATTTGGTTGCCCGAAGCATCTACCCTACGGATTCCTACATAATCCAAAAAAACTGGGCGATGAACTGTAGATCGCATTCGAGCTTTTGTCACAACCATTAACGAAGCCATAGATGAGTGATCCTGTTCGCTCTTACTCAACAGGTTCGCATCATTTGTGTTTCGCAGGGTTCCCAATCCAGAAGCTCCAACTCTGGATAACACGTTTTTAGACAATTCATAGTCGGAATAGCCCACGAATGTGAAGTGATTTTCATTTAACCAGTTCAAGAATTCGATTGCTTCGCGCCGCTCTCTGTCGCTAACGCCAACTGCAGTTTCAATCTCGGAAATAACTTCAGTAAGTTTTGACTGCATTGCAGTCCAGTCTTCAACTGTTGCTCGCACATCTGCCAGAACTTGCTGCATTTTCAGTTCAATTGCATTTAAGTCAGCTGGGTCAGACTCGCGATCAATCTCTACGCTGATCCAGGATTCTTGAATTGCACCTTCGGGTGCGGACTCATCCGGTAAAACATCGCGATCTAAAATCTCAATTAATTCACCATGTTG
>CANKTT010000015.1 GCA_947486505.1 Actinomycetota bacterium
CCAGGCCTTTACCTTGTAGTTCAGGCTTTGAGGCCCCGAGGAGCACCAAATAGCCAAGTCCGCCGCCGCCGACAAAGCCACCGATAACCACAACTGCAAGTACAAATATCAATCCTTGATTAGTTGCCAGCAGCAGAGACTTCTTTGCGGCTGGAAGTTGTACTTTCGTTATAAGTTGCCACTTTGTGGAACCAGTTGAAGTTGCCGCTTCCACCATGTTTACCGGTACATCTCGGATACCCTGGCCTACGATTTTCACCACAATCGGGATCGAGTAGACGATGCCAGTGGCAATAGCTGTGAATCTTGATGGTCCAAAGAAGCCAAGCATTGGGATGAGGTACACAAAGGCCGGCAGGGTTTGCCCAGCATCCAGAATTGGTCGCAATGCGCGCTCGGCGCGCGAGCTTCTGCCGATCCACACGCCCAGAACCACACCAACAATCATTGTGAGCAAAGTTGCCACAATGGTCTGCGTAAAGGTAATCATGGTGTCGTACCAAAGACCCGTCGCAACTACGCCAAGAAGTAAAGACGCAGAAACGATTGCTGATCTAACGCCACCAAGTATCAGCGAAATCAGGCTGATCATCAAGATCGTCAGATACCAAGGCGAGTTCGCGAGAACACTTTCAAGGGGATTCAAAACACCGACGGTCACTGCCTTACTAAAGCCAGTCGTTAAGAGTTCTAAATTCTCAGTAACCCAAGTAACTGCAGAGTCAGAAGCATTAGCCACCGGATCACCAATATCTATTTGCTTGGGAAAGAAAGCAGCCCATGACATTTGGCGGGATAAGACAATTCCAATAATTGCTGCGATTCCAGCGATTAATAGTCCGAGCTTTCTGCGCTTTCGATCTGCGTCAGATGGTGGGACAAATGTTTCCTTTTTTGAAATCGCAGCTGAGGTACTGCGATCCAACATGATTGCCAGGAGTACCACCGCAATACCAGCGACAAATCCATCGCCAACATTGCGAATAATCAAAGCATCGATAACTGGCTTACCAAGACCAGGAGCACCAATGAGCGCTGCGATCACGACAAAAGAAAGTGCCGCCATCACCGTTTGATTGATTCCCATGATGATGGTGCGCGATGACATTGGGAGTTGAACTTTTTGAAGCAATTGACGCTTTGTCGTGCCCATTGAGGTTCCAGCTTCAACTGGACTGGTAGGCACACCACGAATTCCAAATGCAGTTAAGCGAACTGCAATTGGAATGCTGTAAACCATAGTCGCGATAGTTGCCGATGCTGGTCCAATCAGGAAGAAGAGTGCAAGGGGAGCCAAGTAAACCAAAGTTGGCAAAATTTGTGCCAAGTCCAGGATTGGTGTCACAGCCTTTAAGACCCGATCTGATAAACCAGCCCAGATTCCGACCGGGATACCAATCGCCAATGACAAAATCACGGCAGCAAAAGTCATGGCTAAGGTATCCATAGAGTCAGTCCACAAACCAAGCGCACCACAAGCAAACGTCAACGCAACTGCAGCGAAGGCCATGCGAATGTTTGACACGGCATAAACCACGAAGCCAAGAACGGATAAGACGCCTAGCCAACCGAGAACCGGAATGCTGGAATTGCCATTTGGAATTGCTATGAATTCCCGAATGATGTTTACAAAGCCATCAACAAATTCTCGGATGGGATTAAAGAAGTATTTAAATGCCAGGCCATCAGTTCGGTTACCTCGAATCGAATCAGCAACTTCGCCAGCCCAAGCAGTAAATTTCGAGTTTTCTGGAACTGGCAATTCCAGTGTTGCTTTCCCTTGAAGAATTTTGGCTACTACGAACCAAGTGAGAAACAGCCCACCAAGAAGCCAACTTCGGCGAATTGTTTTGGGCGCAACCGCAACGATTGGCTCAGTCCTTACGCTCATGCCGGCGAACCACCTGCAACGACCTGCAAGATGTCGCGCGACTTTATGTATCCAAGTACATTTCCGTCGGCCACTACTGCAACTGGACCATTGGCATCGAGGACAGCTACGGTTGCGTCACGAATAATGGTTTCTGCCGGAATAGTCCGTCCGGTAGCTGTTTCGGTATCAGCTAGTGGACGTGCAATTGTTCGGACAGTTAACACATGCGACTTAGGAACATCGCGAGTGAAGTCTTCAACATAGGCATCAGCTGGATTGGCGATAAGTTCTTCGGCTGTACCCATTTGCACAACAGCACCATCACGCATAATTGCAATTCGATCACCGAGCTTAAGTGCTTCGGATAAGTCGTGCGTAATGAAAACCATGGTCTTACCTAGTTCTTCGTGAAGGCGGATAACTTCAGTTTGCATGTCACGACGAATCAATGGATCCAAGGCCGAGAACGGTTCATCAAGGAACATGACGTCAGGATTAACTGCTAGTGCGCGTGCTAGACCAACTCGTTGCTGCATACCGCCAGAAAGCTGCTCTGGATATGCATAAGCAAAACCTTGAAGGCCGACTAGTTCAATAACTTCGCTAGCTCGGGCGTGACGCTTTTCTTTACTGACGCCGTTTACCTCTAGCGCGAATGCAATATTGTCAATGACTTTACGATGCGGTAACAAACCAAAGTTTTGAAACACCATCGAAAACTTAGTACGACGCAATTCACGTAGGCGGGCATCACTGACTTGCATAATGTCTTCACCATCGAGGACAACACTTCCCGATGTTGGCTCAATCAGTCTGGTTAGGCATCGAACTAAAGTGGATTTTCCAGAACCAGAAAGCCCCATCACAACGAATACTTCACCAGGTGCAACATCAAATGAAACATCCTGAACGGCAGCTGTATTGCCGGACTTTTCTCTGAGCTCAGCCCTTGGCAAGCTGGCATCAGGGCTTCCAACAATTTTTTCAGGATTAGGCCCAAACACCTGCCAAAGATTCTTTACTGAGATGGCGCTGGAGTTGTTAGACATTTACTTGCCCTTTCGCTGGGGTGAACCACTCCGATGGCGCTGGAGCGAGATTTTGCCAAATGTGTTTGTGCTCTAAATATTCTGCAAGTCCAGCTTCGCCAAGTTCACGTCCGTTACCAGATTGCTTGAAGCCACCCCATTCTGCTTGCGCAACATAAGGATGGTAATCGTTAATCCAAATTGTTCCGTGGCGAAGTCTGCGGGCAATTCGTTGGGCTTTTTCGGAATCGCTTGTCCAAACGGCACCAGCCAAACCAAAAATGGTGTCGTTTCCTAGCTCAATTGCTTCTTCTTCGGTCTCAAAGGTTTCCACGGTCAAAATTGGACCAAATGATTCGTCTTGAACGCAAGACATTTCAGTGGTGCAGTTATCTAAAACTGTTGGGCGATAGAAGAAACCATTTGCAAACTGCGACCCTTCTGGTCGCTTGCCACCCGCTCGCAATACAGCACCTTCGCCAAGTGCATCGGCAACATAGCGTTCGACTTTATCTCGATGCGCTGCGCTTATCAGCGAACCGGTTTCGGCGTCTTCATCATGAGCGCCGCCAAGGCGGATTAGTTCAGCACGACGTGCGATCTCGTCAACCACTTGATCATGTACTTTCTTCTCGACGAGAAGCCGCGCACCGGCTGAACACACTTGGCCCGAGTGCAGGAACACAGCTGTTAAGGCGTTATCAATCGCGGCATCTAAATCTGCATCAGCAAAGATAATGTTTGGATTCTTGCCACCAAGTTCAAGTGCAACTCGCTTAATTGTTTCTGCGGAATTAATCATTAACCGCTTACCAGTTGCCAGGCTGCCAGTGAAGGAAACCATGTCGACGCCTGGGTGAGTACTAAGTGGTCCACCTGCGACTGCGCCAGATCCAAGTACTAGATTCGCAACTCCTGCTGGGAGTCCTGCTTCGATAAAGACGTCCATCATCATGGATGTGGTTGTTGGGGTGAGTTCGCTTGGCTTGATTACAAATGTGCAACCAGCTGCAATTGCTGGTGCCATTTTCCATGATGCTTGCAATAGGGGATAGTTCCAAGGTGTGATCATGGCAACTACTCCGATGGGTTCGGACGTCATAGTGCTGCGAACATTTTCCCGACCTGGATCTACTTCACGTTCGTGCGACTTCGGCGCTAACTTAGCAAAGTATCTAAAGACAGAAATCACATCGTCGATGTCATAACGCGCTTCCACAATTCGTTTTGCCGTATCTTCGGATTCGGCTTGCGCAAACAGTTCTTTGTCGCGCTCAAGTATCTCTGCAACTTGTTCCAGAATCTTCCCGCGCTGCTCACCGCTAAATGAAGGCCAGTGGTGTCCATCAAAAGTATGTCGAGCCGCATCGATTGCCGAGACAGTGTCTGCTGCGCCTCCTTCATGAAAAGTTGCAACGACATGTCCATCTGCAGGATGCAAGACATTTCGGATTTCTCCCGAGGAACTGCCTTGACGTTTGCCATCGATGAACAGCTCAGTAACTTTTTCGTATTTCATAGGTAAAAACCTTACTCTCGCCAGAAGTTCGGATTGCCCGAAAGCTTGGATGCGCTTTGTTTCACTATGTGGCCCAAAGACTCAAAGTCTTCTGGCTTAATGCGACTTGCCGGACCTGAAATCACCAGCGCTGCAGATACTTCGTCGTGCTCATCTCGGATAGGAGCTGCCACCGCCATGAAATCGGACTCCATTTCCTGGTTAGCAACAGCAAATCCTTGCTTTCGAACTTGCTCTAATTCTTGTTCCAGCGCATCTGCCGATGTGATCGTATTTGGCGCCAACTTTTTCCAATTGTCTGGTCGAGCCGCGATGCGCTCTGATTTTTCCAGCCAAGCAGTGAGGACTTTCCCAGTCGCCGTGCAGTGGGTTGGCACACTTTGTCCAAGCCAACTTCGCATTGAGACCATAGATGGTCCGATAACTTGGTCCACATAGAGCACCCGATTGTTGTCTAAAACTGCGATGTTTACAGTTTCACCAACTTCATTGGCCAATACTTTGGTGACTGATCGGGATCCTGATACCGCATCGAGTGAACTAGTTACGGAACCAGCAAGGCGAACTAATCCAAGACCCAAGCGGTATCGACCGCGATCAGAGACTTGATCAACTAGACCGCGATTCAATAAGGCAGACATAAGTCGGGAAGCCGTTGATTTGTGGACCCCAAGATCAGCCGCGATTTCAGTAACTCCAGATTCACCACGCTGGGCAAGGATTTCCAGGATCATTAAAGCTCGATCTACCGATTGGACGGAGCTGCTTTCCGCCAAATAAGTGTTGCCCATGGCGCAACATTATGCGTCATGGGCAACACCTGTCTGGCGTTTTATGAATTTGTTAGAACAAGCCGACTACTTCGCCATTTTCGAGCTTGATGGAATTGGCAGCTGGAACCTTAGGCAGACCTGGCATTGTCATTATGTCGCCTGTTACAACGACAATGAACTCTGCTCCAGCACTTAGACGGATTTCCCGAATCGCGATTGTGTGACCTGATGGAGCACCCTTTGCTGCTGCATCCGTTGAGAATGAGTACTGAGTCTTGGCCATGCAGATAGGGAAGTGCCCGTAACCTGCATCTTCAAATACCTTGAACTGATCCTTGACGGTCTTGTCAGCAACTACTTCACCGGCATCATAGATTTCAGTTGCGATGGTATTGACTTTGTCCCAAAGCGACATTGCGTCTGGATAAAGCGGTTTAAATGCTGAAGTTCCACCCTCAACAATTTCTACTACTTTCTTTGCCAATTCCGTGGTGCCTTTACTGCCTTCGGCCCAGTGAGTGCAACGAATCGCATCGACACCCAGCTCAGCACAGTACTTTTGTACTGCAGCAAATTCAGCATCGGTATCAGTTGTGAAGTTGTTAACTCCAACAACAACTGGGACACCAAACTTTTGAACGTTACGAATGTGGCGACCAAGGTTTGCCAGTCCTGCTTCAACTGCAGCGACGTTTTCCTTACCAAGATCGTCCTTTGCAACGCCACCGTGCATTTTTAGCGCACGCACAGTTGCAACGATCACTGCGGCTGAAGGTTCAAGACCAGCTTTGCGACATTTGATGTCGAAGAATTTCTCGGCACCAAGGTCAGCACCAAAGCCCGCCTCAGTAACTACGTAGTCACCAAGCTTTAGTGCGGTATGTGTTGCTAAAACTGTGTTGCAACCATGGGCAATGTTGGCGAACGGGCCACCGTGAACAAATGCTGGATTATTCTCAAGCGTTTGGACCAAGTTAGGCATCAGTGCATCTTTAAGAAGTACTGTCATCGCACCATTTGCATTTAGCTGCGCTGCGGTTACGGCAACCTTGTCGCGGGTGTAGCCAACAACAATGTTTCCAAGACGACGCTCGAGATCTTCTAGGTCCATTGCTAGACAAAGAATTGCCATAACTTCACTGGCAACTGTGATGTCGAATCCTGCCTCACGTGGGTAACCATTTCCTGGCCCACCAAGCGCCGCAGTAATTTCACGCAAGGCGCGATCGTTCATGTCGATTACGCGCTTCCAGGCAATGCGACGCACGTCGATGCCTAGCTCATTACCCCAATAGATGTGATTGTCGAGCATCGCCGATAACAAGTTATGAGCAGCACCAATGGCATGGAAGTCACCAGTGAAGTGAAGATTGATGTCTTCCATTGGAACTACCTGGGCGAAGCCTCCACCGGCTGCGCCACCCTTCATTCCAAAGCAAGGTCCAAGGGATGGCTCGCGCAAGCAGACAATTGCTTTTTTGCCAATGGCATTTAGGCCATCACCCAAACCAACAGTGGTTGTGGTTTTACCTTCGCCGGCAGGTGTTGGAGTCATTGCGGTAACAAGAACCAACTTGCCGTTTGGCTTTGATTTCAGCGAAGAGATGAAGTCCATGTTGATCTTGGCCTTAGTAGGACCGTAATTCAGAACTGCATCTGCTGGAATACCGATTTTTGCTGCGACCGAAACAATAGGTTCAGTCGTAGCTGCCCGAGCAATATCGATATCTGATTTCATGCTAATAACTCCTTCTTGCGCTTGTCGACCCATTCGTCAAGCTCTTCTTTGATTGCGGAATCCATTGCTGGCGGTTCGTACTCATCGATCATTTTGTGCGCTAATTCGTTAGCGCGTACATCTGTTGTCTTTGAACCATTGCGTGACCAGCGATCGAAGTTATCTGCTGATGATAGGAATGGTCGGTAGAAACAATCGCGGAAACGTTCCATGGTGTGCATGGTGCCGAGGAAGTGGCCACCGTGTCCTGATTCTTCATGTGCTTCGTAAGCAAGTGAAGCTTCATCAATTTCAAACGGAGTGAACTCAGCCTTCATTGCCTGCAGGATTTCAACATCCATTACGAACTTCTCGTAAGAGGCAACAAGGCCACCTTCAAGCCAGCCAGCTGCGTGCATTACGAAGTTTGTACCAGCAAGGAATGTTGCGTGCATTGTCATCAAGGTTTGGTAACCCGCCTGTGCATCTACAGTCTGTGCCGCATTTAGTCCACCACCACCACGGAATGGCAAGTTAAAGTGACGAGCAATCTGGCCAGTGCAAAGCAGACCCATTGCTGATTCTGGAGTTCCGAACATTGGCGAACCGGACTGCATGTCAATGTTTGAAAGGAATGATCCAAACACAACTGGGCAACCTGGGCGAACCAGTTGTGCCAATGCAATACCGCTCAATGCTTCAGCGATTTGCTGAACCAAGGAAGCTGGGATTGTTACTGGGCTCATTGCACCCATCAAAAGGAAAGGAGTGAGAACACAAGGCTGACCTGCTTCGCTGTATTCAAATAGCGATTCCAACATGCGATCATCCCAGCGAAGTGGTGAGTTGCAGTTAATCAAAGAAATGATTGCTGGGGTTTTTTCGATGCTTTCGCGGGATCCGAAAATAATCTCAGCCATCTTGATTGTGTCTCGTGCGTTCAAGCCAGTAACAACATTGCCCATGAACGGCTTGTCGCTAAGTGTCATCAAGTTGTAGATCATGTCGATGTGGCGAGTATCAAGATGTGCATCATTTGGTTCAACTACAACACTGCTGGAAACATCAAGGTCATCAAACATGTAGCCAAGTTTGGTTAGGTTCTGGAAGTCAGCCATAGTTCCATCGCGGCGCTCACCTAGGTCGCGTACGAACGGTGGGCCATAAACGCCAGCGAACACCATGTTGTCGCCACCGATGATGACGTTCTTTGCAGGGTTGCGTGCTTGCAATGTGAATTCGCTAGGAGCTTTTGCAACCTGCTCCAAAATCCATTCTGGGTCGAACTTAACGTTGTTGCCTTCAACCTTTTGGCCGGCTGCACGGAACATATCCAGTGCGCGCTCGTGCATGAATTCAATTCCCATTTCGGAAACAATGCGTCGCCAACCCTTATCCAGGACTGCCATGG
Organism: Actinomycetota bacterium; assembly: GCA_947486505.1. The sequence goes on from CANKTT010000015.1 coordinate 8,322, forward strand.
CATCCTGCGACAGAATTTCATAACGTGGGCTTTTGTTCTGGAACATAACTGGCTCCTGTTGTGCGGCTATCAAATTTGATAACAAGTTGAAATTTTTCATCAATATCACTTGACGAATACCCGATATGTTAGCGTACGATGTGGAACATAGGTTCCAGATCGTGAAACTTTATTGAGGATTACAGATCTAGATTTGACCTCTATATAGGGGGAGGCGAGATGAGCGAAGAGTTAGGCGAAAAGCCAGTAACTGGAACGCAGTCCATTGACCGCGCCTGCGACCTCTTAATCCGGGTAATGAGTTCCGAAGACCCGCAAACCTTAAGTGAATTAGTCTCAGCAACCGGCCTAGCCAAAGGCACGACTTCGCGAATCCTCAGCGCCTTGGAACGAAGCGGACTCCTCGCCCGAAGCTCGGTAGGTGGATTTGAAACCGGGCCAGTTTTGAATCAATTTGCGGTTCGGGGCGGTGCCTACACTGCAATAATCGGCTCGCTCACCCCTGCAATGGAGCGAATTGCTGACATAACTCACGAAACGGTCAGCCTTGCGGTAACCGGACATAACGGAATAGACAACATTGCCCAGGTCGAAGGCTCCTACTTATTAGGCAGCCGAAACTGGGTTGGCGAAAGTGTGCCAGCGCATTGTTCAGCAGCCGGAAAGGTTCTGATTGCTTTTGGTGGTGCCACGGTGCCAAGCACTCTTGCGCCACGAACCACAGAAACCATTACGGATTTTGCGACCTTGGATCAACATATCCGTAAGGCGCGCGAAGTTGGATACGCCGTTATCCGAAATGAACTCGAACAAGGACTGATCGCAGTTGCAATCCCAGTTTTGGGTGCAAATGGCAAAGCAATTGCGGCTTTGTCGGTGAGCGGTCCGGCTGAGAGAATAACCCCCGGCGATGAACTGCACATTGCACAGTTAATGCGACGTGAATTAAACCAAGTGCAAGGCTTACAACAAGAAGGAGCGGCATGACACCCGACGAAATCCTAAAGGAAATGTACGAACGCACTATGGAAGGCAACGCGCCTCGCGTGCTTGAACTTACCCATATGGGACTTGATTCAGGTCTAACTCCTGACTCAATTCTGTTTGATGCATTGATCCCGTCTCTAGAAGAAGTTGGCGCCAGGTTCGAACGTGGCGATTACTTTGTTCCAGAGATGTTGATTGCTGGCCGCGCAATGAGTGGCGCATTAGACGTGCTGCGTCCGTTACTTGCAGACACTGGCGCCGAGACTGTTGGCACATTCCTAATGGGAACCGTCAAGGGCGACGTTCACGACATTGGCAAGAACCTTGTCAACATCATGCTTGAAGGTGCTGGCTTCCAAGTTATTGACATCGGCGTTCAGTGCGCACCGGAAAAATTTATTGATGCAATTAAGGAACATCAACCAGACGTGGTAGGTATGTCTGCATTCCTAACAACAACAATGCCTATGTTCAAGGTAAACATCCACGAAATTACCAAGGCTGGTATGCGCGATGACGTAATCATCATGGTTGGCGGAGCTCCTGTCACTCAGGAATACGCCGACGTGGTTGGCGCCGATGGTTATGCCGCAGATGCTTCAACAGCAGTGCGTAAAGCTAAGGAACTCATCGCAGTTAAGCGCGGAAAGTAAACCCAAACATGACAACCTTCATCGCAACTATCGAACACGTAGTCAAGGGTCCCGTTTGGGGATGCCAAGACTGTGGCCAATGTGTTTTGCATTCAACCGGCATGACTTGCCCAATGAATTGTCCAAAGACTCTGCGCAATGGCCCATGTGGTGGCGTGCGCGAAAACGGTCATTGCGAAGTTAAGCCTGAAATGAAATGTGTCTGGCTAAAGGCCTACGACCGCACGCAAGACTGGCCGTTGCCTTCATCTTGGAAGGACGAATACAACCATTTACGTCCGCCGGTTGATAACCGACTAAAGGGAACTTCATCCTGGAAGAACTTCTTTACTAAGCGGGATCGCTGGACTCCAACTGGCTGGAAGAACACAACAGATGAAGTAGTTGAGCAAGGAGTTGGTCATTAATGTCAACACTTGAGCACAAGTTACTTAATACAACTGAAACTGTATTTACAGCCGAGTTCCACACACTTGATGGAAACGGTTTTGAAAAAGCAAAAAAGTATGCTGACCGTTTCCGTGGTTGGTTTGATGGCGTAAATGCAACAGATAACACTGCTGCCCATGCTCACGTTTCAAACGTTGCGTCTGCAATCGCAATGAAGCAGCTTGGGCTAGAACCAATTTTGCAAGTTGTTTGTCGTGACAAGAATCGGTTAGCGCAACAAGCCGACATCATGGGCGCTTCAATGTTTGGCGTCGAAAACTTTGTTGCACTTACTGGTGATGACGTAACTGCTGGCGATGAAACTGAAGCTCGTCGAGTGTTTGATTTAGATGGACCACAACTTGTTCGCTTAATGAGCACTATCAAGCGTGGCGAATACATGTCTGGTCGAAAGATCGATCCAGCGCCACACATGTTTATTGGCGCGGTAGAAAATCCTGGTGCCCCGCCGTTTGAATACCGGGTCCAGCGAGTTGCGAAGAAGTATGCAGCTGGCGCAAAGTTCTTACAGCTTCAGATTTGCTACCACCAAGATCGCCTAGAAAAGTTCTGTGCAGGCGTGCGCGATGCGGGCTTAGCTGGAAAAATCGCGATCATTCCGACCATTGTTCTTGTTAAAGGTGCACGCCCACTTAACTTTATGCATAACAGCGTCCCTGGTATCGATGTTCCAGCTGATCAAATTGCTCGTGTAGAAAAGGCAGCTGACCCATCCGAAGAGGCCTACCTGCAGACTCTTGAGTTTGCCCAGCACGCATTGGCGCAGCCAGCAGTGCGCGGTTTGCACGTTACTGACTTTAGAAATGATGACACTTTAGAGCGACTAATGACAGATCTCGGCAGAGTTCGCGAGATAACAACCAATAACGGAACAACAAACGAAGTAAAGGACGACCATGCATACAGTGCTTAGCTCAGCCACGAAGACCGTCACGATTGGTCACGACCTGCCGTTTGTGATCATTGGTGAACGCCTGAATCCAACTGGCCGCAAACTATTCCAAGAAAAACTTCGCGCTGACGATCTGTCAACTATCAACATCGACGTAGCTGACCAAGTTGCTGGCGGTTGCGACATGCTCGATGTAAACATGGGCGTTCCACTAACTGATGAACCAGCACTATTGGCTCGAGCCATAAAGTTGGTCCAGTCTCTAACCGATCTGCCGATCTGCATTGACTCATCAGTAATCGAAGCACTTGATGCCGGTTTAGCAGTTTATGAAGGTAAAGCGCTTGTTAACTCAATGACTGGCGAAGACGAAAGAATGGATATTATCCTTCCGCTAGTCAAGAAGTACGATGCTGCAATTCTGGCCCTGCCAAATGATGAAATTGAAATTCCAATGCTTGCTAAGGATCGAATGGTAATCGTTGAAAAAATCGTTCGCCGCGTAGAAAAAGAAGGCATTTCACTTGAAAACCTTTTGATCGATCCATTGGCTATGCCAGTAGGTGCTGATCCAGAAAATGCCAAGAACACTCTTGAAACGATCTACTTGATTAAAGAGAAGTACGGTCTAAACATGTCAATTGGTGCATCCAATGTTTCATTTGGTTTACCAAACCGTCATGCCTTGAACGCAGCCTTCATGCCGATGGCTATGTCAATGGGTCTTACCTCGGCAATCATGGATGGTCGCACCCCAAAAGTTGTTCAGGCAGTGCGCGCAGCTGATCTACTTCTTGGACTAGACCAGTGGGGCGCAAACTGGATCACCAGTTTCCGCGCAGCCAAAGAAGCTTAATTTCTAACCTAGGCGAGAGATACAACGTGACAATCGAAGACACCTCAAAGACTGACACCACAGTTAGTGGGCTTGGTCGCGTTCAATTGCAGTTCACACCAAGTGGAACTGATGTTCGCGTTCCTCCTGGTGTCACTGTCTTTGACGCAGCGTCCTGGAATGGCTTAGCGATTGACTCAACTTGCGGCGGTCATGGAACTTGCAAGAAGTGCAAGATCCAAGTCATCGAAGGTGAAGTTCCGGTTTCTCGATTAGACATTAGAGCATTCAGTCCAGAGCAACTAGAAGACGGTTGGCGTTTGGCTTGCGTGGCAAGAGCTAATGGAAATTTAAAAGTTGATGTTCCGCCGCTTTCAACTCGTCCAAAGGCTGCGACTGTTGGTGTTGGTCGCCAGGTTATTTTGCGCCCAGCTGTTCAAAAGCGTTATGTGGAACTGGTTGAACCAACTCTTCACGATCAGCGGCCAGACATTGACCGATTACGCGATGCCATGGATGACTTGGAATTTGAAGCCGACTTAGCAGTACTAAAAACGCTTCCAACTGTGCTCCGAAAGAACGATTTCAAGGTTACTGCGGTAGTTGTAAACGAAGCTTTGATTGCTGTCGAACCAGGGGATACCTCGGCGCAAAATTACGCGATAGGTATCGACCTTGGAACAACTACAGTCGTAGCAACTTTGCTAGACCTGGTAACTGGAACTCCGATGGCAGTTAAGTCAATGCTGAACAAGCAGCAGCCGTTTGGCGCCGACGTGATCTCGCGAATCTCGGCAACCATGATGGACCCACTAGCAGCAGGCTTGATGCAAACTGCTGGTCTAGCCACATTGAATGAATTGATTGCTGAAGTTTGCACTGAAGCTGAAGTATCCGCTGATCAGGTTTATGAGATTGCTATTGCTGGCAATGCAACCATGGTAGAAATTTTGCTTGGGGTGGATCCAGAGCCAGTTGGCGTCGCACCATTCATTACAGCTGCCCAAAAGTGGCCGATCTTTACCGCTGCTGAAATCGGCATCGAACTTTTGCCTTCTGCGCGAGTTTTCTTATTTCCAGCCTTTGGGGCATACGTCGGTGGCGACATCGTTGCCGGCGTCCTAGCTACTGGAATGGATCGCGATAAGCGCGTACGACTACTTATTGACGTAGGCACTAACTGCGAAATCGTGCTTTCTAACGGTGATCAAATCCTCACAACAGCAGCTCCAGCGGGTCCGGCATTTGAGGCAGCATCGATAGCCTGTGGAATGCGTGCAGCCGATGGCGCGATTGAAGTCGTTCAGGTTACGGATGAAGGAATCAAGCTTGGCGTAATTGGCGACGCGGTTCCAGTTGGAATTTGTGGCTCTGGCTTGGTAGACGCCGTTTATGTACTCCATAAAGCAAAGTTGATTGATGATTCAGGCCGATTCGTTACGGATGAGGTTGCGTTAGAAATTGCGCCTCATTTGGCTGCAAGACTATTGACGCGCGAAGCTGGCGATCGAATTTTCGTACTGCATTGGGATGGCGATGAGCCAACCGTTTACTTATCACAGCGCGATGTCCGTGAACTACAGTTTGCAAAGGCTTCCATTGCCACAGGTTGGCGCTTACTGCTTGAAGAAGTTGGCCTAGTAGATGATGACGTGCAGCAAGTTTTGTTGGCTGGCTCATTTGGCTCTTACTTGTCACCTGCCTCTGCAATTGGTATTGGTTTAGTACCTAAGCTCCCTGTGATGCGCATAGTAAGCGCTGGAAACGTTGCTGGCGAAGGTGCAAAGATGGTCCTGCTTTCAAGTACAGAGCGAAGTGGTGCAACCACCCTGCTTGATGAAGTGGATTATGTAGAACTCTCGGACCGTCCAGATTTCAACGATAAGTTTTTCTTGGAGTTGGCACTTCCATCATGAGCATTGCAGTTATAGCGTGCGGCGCACTTGCAGCCCATGTGCATGAGATTGCTGATCGACGAAATCTGACATTACGAATTGAGCCGATTAATCCACTGCTTCACAATCGGCCAGAAGGCATTGCCCCAGAAGTTGAAAAAATGATTCTGGAATTGCAGCCAACACACGATCAGGTTGCAATTGCCTACGCTGACTGCGGTACCTATGGCGCAATTGATGCGCTTTGCGACAAGTATCAGGTTTCTCGCTTGTCCGGGGACCATTGCTATGACGTCTTTGCAACTGCCGAAAAAATGAAGGCTGAGTTCGAAGCGGTACCTGGGACATATGTGTTCACTGATTACCTGGTTAAAAGTTTCCGCCGCAGCGTTATGACCGAAATGGGTCTGGATCGCTATCCAGAGTTACGTGATGACTACTTCCACTCCTACAAACGCGTTTTGTGGCTGGCCCAACATCAAACCCCTGAACTTGAAGCAGCAGCAAAAGATGCTGCTGACTTGATTGGCTTGCCACTTGAAATTATTCAGGTTGGCGATGTCCACCTTGAAGAACAACTAATGGAACTAATTGGAGTAACAAGTGAGTAATTACTCGGAAGAAAGCATCCTCAACTTTTTGGGACCCTACAAGGGGGATGGGTCAACCATTTTGCGCTCCTTGCAGGTAGTTCAGGAGTTGCTCGGATATGTTCCAGATAGTGCGCTGGACATTATCGCCAAGAATTCCAACGTCTCCCGCGCTGAGGTTTATGGCGTATTTACGTTTTACAGTGACTTCCGATCAACACCGCCAGCAAAAGTAGTTGTAAAAGTTTGCGTAGCGGAGGCGTGCCAAGCCTCCGGTAATGCCAGCCTGATCAGTGAGCTTCATGATAAGGGCTATGACATCCACAAGGGAAACATCAAGGATGACGTCCAAATGGAACAAACATTTTGCCTTGGTAATTGTGCGCTAGGCCCGGCAGCGATGGTCAATGGCGCTCCAATTGGCCGAGCGACTTGCGAAAAAATCTTTGCTGCAACTTCGGCGGTGAACGCATGACAAAAGTTTTCGTCCCTATGGACTCGGCGGCGCTATCAATGGGTGCTAATGAAGTTGCGCTGGCGATTTCTGCTCACGCCGCCAAAGCTGGTCTTGATATAACGGTTGTGCGAAATGGATCACGCGGCATGCTTTGGCTGGAACCGTTAGTAGAGGTTGAAACACCAGCAGGTCGAGTTGGTTACGCAAACGTTTCTGCTGATCAAATCCCAGAACTAATTTCTTCGGGATTACTATCTGGCGCATCACATGAGTCATGCTTAGGACTGGTTGAAGAGCTGGATTTCCTCAAGAACCAAACCCGAATCACATTCGCTCGAGTTGGCATAACGGATCCACTTTCGTTAGTCGACTATGAAGCTAATGGTGGCCTCAAAGGTTTACGCAACGCGATAGCCATGACCCCGGGAAAAATCGTGACCGAAGTTACCGAGTCCGGGTTAAGAGGCCGCGGTGGGGCTGGTTTCCCAGCGGGCATCAAATGGAACACGGTTCTAAATACTGAATCTGATCAGAAATACATCTGCTGTAACGCCGATGAAGGTGACAGTGGAACCTTTGCTGATCGAATGTTGATGGAAGGCGACCCATTCACGCTAATCGAAGGCATGATCATTGCCGGTATCGCAGTAGGCGCAACTGAAGGCTTGATTTACGTCAGGTCTGAATACCCACATGCAATTGATGTTTTAAATCAAGCAATCGCAATAGCGAATGAAAACAAAGTGCTTGGCACCTCTGTTCTAGGTTCTGGACTTGAATTCAACCTTGAAGTGCGAATTGGTGCCGGCAGTTATGTTTGCGGCGAAGAAACTGCAATGTTGGAAAGCCTAGAAGGTAAGCGGGGCATGGTTCGCGCTAAGCCTCCGATTCCTGCGCTTGTTGGATTGTTTGGTAAACCAACAGTTATCAACAACGTAATGACACTCGCGGCGGTACCAATGATTTTGGCTGAAGGTGCATCTTCTTATCAATCCTTTGGCATGGATCGCTCCCGTGGCACCCAAGTTTTCCAACTTGCTGGAAACATTTTGCGTGGCGGGATCGTTGAACTTCCATTTGGAATCACACTTGGTGATCTAGTCAATACTGTCGGCGGCGGAACTCATAGCGGTCGCCCAATTAAGACGGTCCAAATCGGTGGACCACTTGGCGCCTACCTTGGGACTGAATCATGGGATGTGCCAATGGGCTATGAATCCTTGGCTGAAGTCGGCGGCATGCTTGGCCACGGTGGTGTCGTGGTTTTCGATGACACTGCGAATATGGCTAAGCAAGCACGCTTTGCAATGGAGTTTTGCGCCGAAGAATCTTGTGGCAAGTGCACACCATGTCGAATCGGATCAACCCGTGGCGTTGAAGTTATTGATCGCATTGTCGCTGGCGAAGATCAAGCAAAAAACCTTGAATTACTTGAGGACTTATGTGAAGTTATGACAGATGGTTCACTATGTGCAATGGGTGGACTGACACCACTGCCAGTTCGAAGCGCACTCAAGTTATTTCCCGCTGATTTTGGTATAAAGGTAGAGGTGAAGTGATGACATTACTTTCAGATCCACGCGGAACAATGCCGATGCGCTCTGGTATCGGTGAAGCTGATTACGGCACCCCAAAATCTAACTCTGAGACAATGGTTAGCGTCACAATTGATGGCGAAACTCACGTAGTTCCAGAAGGCACTTCAGTTATGCGCGCGGCTGGCGAAGCTGGCTGTGATATTCCTAAGCTTTGCGCCACAGATTCGCTTCAGCCTTTTGGCTCATGCCGCATGTGTATCGTTGAAATTGATGGTCGTCGTGGCACTCCGGCATCGTGCACCACTCCGGTTGAAGATGGAATGGTTGTCCGCACCCAAACTACAAAAGTTGCAAAGCTTCGCAAGGGTGTCATGGAGCTTTACATCTCTGATCATCCACTGGATTGCCTAACTTGTTCAGCTAATGGCGATTGCGAGCTTCAAGACATGGCTGGAGTAGCAGGGCTTCGCGAAGTTCGTTACGGCATGGCTGGCAAGAATCACTTAGATGCTCCAACCGATTCGTCAAACCCTTACTTCTCATTCGATGAAAGCAAGTGCATCGTTTGTAATCGATGTGTACGCGCGTGTGATGAGGTGCAAGGAACCCTTGCGCTGACTATTGAAGGCCGCGGCTTTAACTCAAAAGTAAGTCCAGGTGGATTGAACTTCCTATCAAGTGAATGTGTTTCCTGTGGTGCCTGTGTTCAGGCTTGCCCAACTGCAACTTTGCAGGAAAAGTCGGTTATTGACCTAGGTATGCCAACTCGGACCGTGCAAACCACTTGCGCTTATTGCGGTGTTGGCTGTTCCTTTAATGCTGAACTGCGGGGCGATGAATTAGTTCGCATGGTTCCAACTAAAACTGGTGGCGCTAATGAAGGCCACAGCTGTGTAAAGGGTCGCTTTGCGTGGGGTTATGCATCGCACTCTGATCGCATCACTAAGCCGATGCTTCGTGAGAAAATCACCGATGACTGGCGTGAAGTTTCGTGGGATGAAGCAATTCAATACACCGCAACCAAGCTAAAAGAAATCCAAGGAAAGTACGGCGATAACAGTATTGGTGGAATCTCTTCGTCACGTTGTACAAATGAAGAGATCTTTGTAGTCCAAAAAATGGTTCGTGCTGCATTTGGCAACAACAACATTGATACCTGCGCACGAGTTTGCCATTCGCCGACGGGCTACGGCCTGAGCACTACTTATGGCACCTCAGCTGGCACTCAAGACTTTAAGTCAGTGGCGCAATCTGATGTCATAGTTGTGATCGGCGCTAATCCAACGGACGCGCACCCAGTATTCGCTTCACGCATGAAACGTCGTCTTCGTGAGGGCGCGAACTTAATCGTGATCGATCCTCGCAAGATCGATCTAGTTGAATCAGCGCACATCAAGGCAGATCATCACTTGCAGCTTCAGCCAGGTACCAACGTGGCAGTTATCAATGCAATCGCACATGTAATTGCAACTGAAGGATTAATTAATGAAGCGTTCGTTGCGGAACGTTGCGACCCAGGTCCGTTTAATCGCTGGCGCAAATTCATCGAACTTCCGGAGAACAGCCCAGAAGTAGTAGAAGCACAATCTGGAGTTCCAGCCGAAACCATTCGTCAGGCCGCGCGCATGTATGCAACTGGCAAGAATTCAGCGATTTACTACGGTCTAGGCGTTACCGAGCATTCCCAAGGTTCAACCATGGTTATGGGTATGGCCAACCTTGCTATGGCTACTGGAAACATCGGCCGTGATGGTGTTGGCGTGAATCCACTTCGTGGACAGAACAACGTGCAAGGTGCTTGCGACATGGGTTCATTCCCGCATGAACTATCCGGTTACCGACATGTCTCTGACAATGCAGTACGAGAACAGTTTGAAATGCTTTGGGATGTAAAGCTCATGTCTGATCCAGGAATGCGAATTCCAAACATGTTCGACAATGCAATTTCGGGAGAATTCCGCGGACTATTCGTGCACGGAGAAGACATTGCACAGTCTGATCCAAATACCATGCACGTGGAAAAGTCGCTGAAAGCGATGGATCTAGTTGTAGTTCAGGATTTGTTCTTGAATGAAACCTCAAAGTTTGCGCACGTATTCCTGCCAGGAACTTCATTCTTGGAAAAGGATGGCACATTTACAAATGCTGAGCGTCGCATCAATCGTGTTCGCCCAGTTATGGCTGCTAAGAATGGCAAGCAAGAATGGCAGATCATTTGTGAAATTGCTCAGGCTATGGGCTACGAAATGCATTACGACAATGCGGCTCAAATCATGGATGAAATTGCCGAGATTACTCCAACATTCAAGGGCGTGAGCTTTGCGATGCTTGATGAAGTTGGCAGCGTTCAGTGGCCTTGCAATGATGCAGCCCCAACAGGAACACCAATCATGCACGTGGATGGATTCGTTCGTGGCCAGGGTCAATTCATGGAGACTCCGTTTGTGCCAACTGAGGAGCGCTCAAACCGAAAGTTCCCACTGTTGCTAACTACTGGTCGAATTTTGAGTCAGTACAACGTAGGCGC
>CANKTT010000016.1 GCA_947486505.1 Actinomycetota bacterium
AGCTTGAGAATCTCAGCTTCCATTTCAAGATCCCGATAACCGTTACCATCCGGGCCACCTTCAGTTGGCAATGAATCTAAATACTTTGTGCTGGCAAGCTTTGAAACCTTCAGTGCGTACTCGGCACTAGTTCCACCTACGACTATCGCTAAGTGATACGGCGGGCAGGCTGAGGTTCCGATGAGTCGCAATTTCTCATCCATAAACCGCAGGAAACTTTCTTGATTTAATACCGCTTTAGTTTCCTGATATAGGTAACTTTTGTTAGCACTGCCGCCACCTTTGGCAATGAACAACATTTCATATGAGTTTTCATGACCTGGTTTGGTGTCTGAATAGATTTCGATCTGGGCTGGTAAGTTATCGCCAGTGTTTTTCTCGTCCCACATGTTTAGTGGGGAAAGTTGTGAGTAACGAAGATTCAATTTCTGATATGCGTCATAGATTCCACGGCTAAGAGCAACTTCGTCTGGCCCGTCCGTCAAAATCTGTGACCCTCTTTTAGCCGAAACGATCGCAGTTCCAGTGTCTTGGCACATTGGCAAAATGCCACCCGCAGCAATGTTGGCGTTTTTCATTAAGTCGATCGCGACGAATCTATCGTTTGGCGAAGCAGTTGGATCATCGATGATTTTCTTTAATTGCTCAAGGTGGCTAGTTCTCAAATAGTGCGAAATATCATGGATTGCTTCGTAAGCAACTTTCTCTAACACGCTTTCTTCAATGTTTAGAAATGTGCGCCCACCTAGCGAAGTGGTAGTTATTCCCTCAGTTGTAACCAAGCGATACTCGGGTTCATTTTGCGCAAGCGGAAGGATTTCGGTGTAGTTAAACGAGCTCATATGGTTAGCCTAATCCGTTTTCACGTTTCCAACCGTTGGGACCGTGCAAGAGCGAACTTTTGATAAAGCAGGCAAAATAGAGTTATGGCTAACAAAAAACCAAGAGGAAGAGAAACCGCTTGGGACATGGTGTTGTCGATGAGTGCCGTGATTGCAACAGTTGGCGTAATCATGCTGTTGGCTTGGCGACCACAAGAAGAAGTAAAGCAGCAAGCAGACTACGAAACTGCTGTTGCCAGTGCGGTGATCGCACAAACCTGGCCAATTTCTATTCCAGAAACTGTGCCAGCTGGATATCAAGCAACTAGTGCGCGACTAGAGCCAGAGTCCTATGGTGACTCTGGTGATATTCGTTGGATTTTAGGATTTCAAACAAGTGTTGGGGAATATGTTTCACTTTGGCAAAGTGATGGACCGGTAAGAACGGTAGTTTCAGCAGCGACTAACAATGCACCTTGCGAAGGCACTGAGACCATAAATGGGACGACTTGGCAGAAGTGCGAGATTTCTAAGCCATTAACTCGAGCATTTGTGAAGACTGAAGGTGACGTGACATCCATTGTCTCTGGCACTGCGCAGTGGGATGAGTTATTGCAGTTCGCCGAATCATTAGTCCTAGCTAAACCATAGAATCTAAATATGGCTAAAGATCAATCTTCGGAAATCTCATACGAGGCAGCAAAATCGCAGTTAGACGAAATTGTTACCCGCCTCGAAGACAAAGATCTTCCACTTGATGACATGGTCACCTTGTGGGAGCAAGGTGAAAAACTTGCTGCAATATGTGAAGAGCGACTTGCGGGAGCTAAGGCCAGGCTCGAAGCGCTACGCCCAAGCCAGTCAGACGAAGACTAACTTTCCTCAACTCGAGTTACTAAGTCACCTTCAGCAAATTTAATCTGAATCACATCGCCGGCTTTTAAGTTAGCCGCGTTCTTAACAATCTTGTTTTTTGAGTTTCGGACAATTGAAAATCCACGTTCAAGAGTTCCCTGGGGAGACAGCGCGCGCAACGTTGCCTTGGAGCCATTCAAGTGAGCGCTCTCAAGGTCTATGAAGTTTTTCACCCTCGTATGCATTGCCGAACGTAATCCGGTGTTTTCACTCAGGCGTTGTGAAATCAATGTTGCGGGAGAAGCAAGAGCTGGTCGACTTCGGGTGAGTGCAAGTTGTTGTTCAAGTCGAGTGATCCCAGTTGAGACTAAAGTTTGAAGCCGGGCGCGAGCATTTCTAAGATCAGATATTTCCTGCAAAACATCTGGAACAATTCTGCGAGCTGCATCCGTTGGTGTTGATGCTCGGTAATCTGCAACGTAATCAATAAGTGGCCTGTCTTCTTCGTGGCCAATAGCAGCAACAACTGGGGTATCGATTCCAGCTACGACGCGAATCAATGACTCATCACTAAATGGCAACAGGTCTTCAAACGCGCCACCACCACGGGCAATAACGATTACATCAATATCAGTAATTGCATCCAGTTCCGTCAACGCGGCACTTACTTGTCGAACACAATTAACGCCTTGGACCGCAACTTCGCGTACTTCAAATTGAACGTCTGGCCACCGGCGTTTGGCATTTTCAATTACATCGTGCATGGCATCGCTGGCTTGGCCACAAATCAAACCAATACGTCGTGGCAGGAAAGGTAGGGGCTTTTTTCGATCTTCATTAAACAGACCCTCAGCCGCCAATAGATTACGCAAAGCTTCAAGGCGGGCCATAAGTTCACCGATGCCAACTGCTCGCATTTGCAAAACCTTGAACTGCAAAGATCCACGTTTAGCCCACCAGTCAGCCTTGACTTGAACTAAGACGCGACTACCTTGCTCGACGGTGGTTGCAAGGGAATCCATAACTCCAGAAGCAACATAAAGAGACAATGAAACATCGCGATCGGTATCGCGCAGAGACAGATAAGTTAACCCTTTTCGTGGGTTAACTTCGGCAAGTTGGCCCTCAATCCAAATAGTTCCAAGCCGACCGATGTATTCGCCGATCATTGTGCTTACTGAGTGAACTGCCAATGGGGACTCAGGATCGAGGCCGGGCTTGCCTGGTTCTGTCTGGTCCATGGATCTATTGTGCCGAATGGCAGAAAGCGCAAAGGGCAGGCGCGGGCTTACGATAGGACAGTGAGCGAAACAACAAAAAAAGTCCTGTTAGCAAAGCCTCGCGGCTACTGTGCCGGTGTCGACCGAGCAGTCGTAACTGTTGAGAAGGCTTTGGCCGTGCATGGCGCCCCGATTTATGTCCGTAAGGAAATCGTTCACAACAAGTACGTGGTTACAGAGCTTGAAGCCAAGGGTGCGATTTTTGTAAATGAAACAGATGAAGTTCCAGAAGGAGCAACAGTTGTATTCAGCGCTCATGGCGTATCACCTGCTGTTCACGACGAAGCAGCACAACGGAATCTAAAAACCATTGACGCTACTTGCCCATTGGTAACAAAAGTTCACTCGGAAGCGCGACGTTTCGCATCCGATGACTACCAAATTCTCTTCATTGGACACGAAGGCCATGAAGAAGTTGAAGGCACCATGGGTGAGGCGCCAGCTAATATGACGCTGGTTGACGGTCCGGCGCATGTCCAAGATATTGAGATCGACCCAACCCGACCAGTTGCTTGGCTTTCTCAAACAACGCTTTCTGTTGATGAAACTCTTGAAACCGTAGACCTACTGCGAGCCAAGTTTCCAAATCTTTTAGATCCACCAAGTGATGACATTTGCTATGCCACTCAGAATCGCCAAAAGGCTGTCAAAGAAATTTCGATGGCTTGCGACGTAATGCTGGTAGTAGGTTCAGCAAATTCATCTAACACCGTTCGTTTAGTTGATGTCGCCCTTGAGGCAGGTGCTAGAGCTGCCTACCGTGTAGATTTCGCCAAGGAAATCGACGAAGCTTGGTTAGTCGGAGCCCAAACCGTTGGATTAACCAGTGGTGCTTCTGTTCCAGAAATTTTAGTTAACGGTGTTTTGACTTGGTTAGCTGAACGAGGCTACACAGATGTTGAAGAAGTAGAGACGATTGAAGAACACTTGATTTTCGCTTTGCCACCAGAGTTGCGACGCGACATCAAGGCTTCCGGCCGCGCCTAAAGATAGCAACGCTTGCACTTATTGCGGTAGCACCCAAGATCCACCAAGCGTGCATCGCAAGTCCATAAGCAAGATGTAAAACTTGTTCGCGCATAAATGAGCCGCCGCGCATTGGAGCCAGTTGGCCAGAAGTTAGCAGGGCAATCAGCCAAGCGATTGGTACAACCCAAACTGCTGCTTGGTAATCGGTAACTCGAACCTTGATTGCGCCAATAAGTCCGACGACCACAAGGCCAATATTCGATACCATTCCAATTTCACCAGTGATCAAAATGTCCAGAGCCATCACAATTACCATCGCAACGCTCGCCAAAATAATGACGCCTTGATAGGTCCAACCTTTTTGATTTGGAGCGGCCGCTACTGGCTCAGTGGTCATGTTTGCCATGGATTAAACGTATCGGGTCAAGGCCGAGTCTGTGAGAAGGTGAATCTACGGCTACGCTTATGTGCCGTGGCCCTAACTATTGGAATCGTCGGATTACCTAACGTCGGAAAGTCGACTTTGTTCAATGCCTTGACGAAAAACAACGTCTTGGCAGCAAACTATCCGTTTGCCACGATCGAGCCGAATACTGGTGTGGTCGAAGTTCCTGATGCTCGCCTTCCAGTCCTGGCTCAAATCTTTAGCTCTGAACGAATCTTGCCTGCGACCGTTACTTTTGTTGACATTGCTGGAATTGTTCGCGGTGCAAGTGAAGGCGAAGGCCTTGGAAACAAGTTCTTGGCAAACATTCGCGAGTCAGAAGCGATTTGTCAGGTTATTCGCGCTTTCAAAGATCCAGATGTCGTTCACGTGGACGGTGCTATTTCGCCGAAAGATGATATCGAAACAATTAACACGGAATTGATTCTGGCTGACATGCAAACGCTAGAAAAAGCAATGCCGCGTCTACTTAAGGAATCGCGCTTAGATAAATCAAAAGCAGAGTCTTTGACTACGGCAGAAAAAGCGGTAGAGATTTTGAACTCAGGAAAAACTATTTTTGAATCGGGTCTTGACTATGAACCGATTCGCGAACTGTTTCTATTGACTGCAAAACCTTTTCTTTACGTCTTTAACTTAGATGAAGAAGAATTGACTGACGAGAGTTTGAAAAAAGAACTAAGTGCTCTAGTTGCACCAGTTGAAGCAGTCTTTATGAATGCAAAACTTGAAGCCGAACTAGGTGAGCTACCAGAAGACGAAGCTCTAGAACTTTTGCAGTCGGTAGGTCAGCAAGAGAGCGGCATTGCAATCTTGTCTCGAGTTGGATTTAAAACACTTGGCCTTCAAACTTACTTAACCGCTGGTCCAAAAGAATCCCGTGCTTGGACGATTCCAGTTGGTGCTACGGCTCCGGAAGCTGCTGGAGTTATTCATACAGATTTTCAAAAAGGATTTATCAAAGCCGAGATCGTTGCGTTTGATGATTTAGTTTCTGCTGGGTCAGTAGCCGAAGCAAAGTCAAAAGGAAAAGTTCGGATGGAAGGCAAAGAGTACGTGATGTCCGATGGAGATGTTGTTGAATTCAGATTCAACGTTTAGTTGCATCTGAATTCAACATTAATCATGGTTGAATTTCTTTTGGTGCCAACGTTTAGTTGAATTTCGTGAGTATTCAACGGACTTAATGCCAAGGTTTACTTGGTTCGTTTCCGTGCTATTTCCCAACTAGAATAAGGACAGTGACCCAATCTGCTGTCCGCAACGACCTTCGAAATGTTGCCATTATTGCCCACGTTGACCATGGAAAAACCACGCTTGTAGATGCCATGCTTTGGCAATCTGGCGCTTTCCGCGCAAACCAAGATGTAAATGACCGCGTCATGGATTCGATGGACCTAGAGCGCGAAAAGGGAATTACCATCCTGGCCAAGAACACCGCCGTTAGATACGTAGGTCCAGCTGCATCTGAAGGTGGAGTCACACTAAACATCATCGATACCCCAGGTCACGCTGACTTCGGTGGTGAAGTCGAGCGTGGGCTTGAAATGGTTGACGGCGTTGTCTTGCTAGTTGATGCCAGCGAAGGCCCACTACCTCAGACTCGATTCGTACTTCGTAAGGCGCTTCAAAAACGTCTGCCAGTAATTCTGCTGATTAATAAAGTTGATCGTCCAGACGCACGAATCGCTGAAGTTGTTGATGAAACTTATGAATTATTTTTTGATTTAGATGCGGACGAAGAACAAATTCAATTCCCAATTGTTTATGCTTCTGCAAAAGCCGGGCGTGCATCACTAACTCGACCTGTCGATGGCGGCATGCCCGATGAAGAAGATCTTGAACCGCTATTTGCAACATTGATTGGAAGCATTCCAGCTCCAACTTATGATCCGGAAGCGCCGCTTCAAGCACACGTAACAAATCTTGACTCCTCGCCATACCTAGGACGCTTGGCGCTGTGTCGTGTTATTAACGGAAACATCAAAAAGGGACAGCAAGTCGCTTGGATGAAATCTGATGGCACAACTGAGCGCGGAAAAATTGTCGAACTTTTGATGACAGAGGCGCTAGATCGAGTACCAGTAGATTCAGCAGGACCTGGTGACATTATTGCGGTTTCTGGTTTTGAAACAATCACTATCGGCGAGACTTTGGCCGATCCAGAAAATCCAGTTGCGTTACCACTATTTGTAATCGATGAGCCATCAATCTCGATGACTATTGGCATCAACAGTTCACCTCTTGCGGGTGAAACTGGAAGCAAAGTTACTGCCCGCTTACTCAAGACGCGTCTTGAGGCCGAACTTGTCGGTAACGTTTCGATTCGAGTTCTTGAGACTGAGCGACCAGATACCTGGGAAGTTCAAGGGCGTGGCGAACTTCAACTTGCAGTTCTTGTTGAGTTGATGCGCCGTGAAAAGTTTGAAATGACTGTGGGTAAGCCGCAGGTTGTGACTAAGGAAATTGGCGGCAAAATCCACGAGCCGATGGAGCGTCTAACAATTGACGTTCCGGAAGATTACGTTGGCGTGGTAACTCAGCTTTTGGGCTTACGAAAAGGCCGCCTAGAACAAATGGTCAATCATGGAACTGGTTGGGTACGCATGGAATACATCGTTCCGGCGCGTGGCCTGATTGGCTTTAGAACCGAGTTTCTAACAGAAACTCGTGGAACTGGACTGATGCACCACATTTTCGAAAAGTACGAACCATGGTTTGGTGAGTTGCGCACTCGTCCATCTGGCTCACTTGTCTCGGATCGACGTGGCGCGGTTACTTCTTACGCTTGCTTTGGTTTGCAGGAGCGCGGAACTCTCTTTGTTAATCCGACGACTGAAGTATACGAAGGCATGATTGTTGGCGAGAATGCTCGCTCGGAAGACATGGACGTAAACGTAGTTCGGGAAAAGAAACTCACGAACGTTCGTTCGGCGACTGGTGATGAACTTGAGCGACTGATTCCTGCAAAGCAGTTAAGTCTTGAGCAGGCTTTGGAATTCTGCCGTGAAGACGAATGCGTTGAAGTAACTCCAACTGCAGTTCGAATTCGTAAAGTTTTCCTAGCAAAAGTTGATCGTGATCGTAATCGAACGAAAGCGCGCAATAACTAGGACCGAAACATGAAGTTGAACCGGTGGGCTAAAGTCGGGACACTCGCTGCAATTGCGATAGCAAGTGTCGCACTTTTGGGCGGGTCAATCATCGTCAGTAATTCGCCAGGAAATTTTAATGCCGGTCTGACAAGGCCAGTTGGTGATGGTGATACTCCAGGCGGATTACTTCGGCTTGGGTCATCAGCACCATGCGATTCGCTAGATCCAGCGCAAACCTTTGATCCGTGGTGTGCGGTAGTACATCGAACATTTTCAAGAAACCTGATGTCGTTTGCTGGCAAACCAGGGGATCAAGGCTTGATTGTGGTGCCGGATTTGGTTTCGGATTTACCCATTACAAACTCTGACAAGACTTCGTGGACGTTCAGTTTGCGACCTGACGTGTTTTGGAGTGACGGCTCTGCAGTGACATCGACTGATGTCAAGTATTCGATACAACGTTTGTTTGATGACTCGTTACAAAGCCCAGTCGCACTCGAGGCCCTGTGCTTACTCAGTACTTGTGATACTGGAACTCCTGACTACAAAGGCGTCTACGCATCTCCGGATGAAGACCTAGTTTCGGTAATTACTCCAGATGAGCGCACAATTACATTCAATTTGAATAGATCCTTTTATGAGTTCTCACGTCTGCTTGCTACCCCGCAGTTCGCGCCAATTCAAAGAGCGCGAGATATTTCGCTGCGAGATACTGACTCGACTTACTCTTCAAACCCGGCATCTAACGGTCCGTTTATATTGTCGATCGACCAAGCTGGGTTGCAATACTCATTTACAAGAAACGATAAGTGGACTCAAACTTCAGACGGAATCCGATTCCCACGAGTTGACGCTATGTCTTGGAAGGTATTCCCAGATGCCGACAAGACCGATCAGGCGTTGCTCTCCGGTGAAATTGATGTGAAGTTAAATTATGGTCTTGCGCCGACTGCGCGTGATGCCACCTTGGCTGAAAAATCCCAACGCGAACTCATCGACAACCCGGAAATGAGTTTTGTAAACTTTCTTGTGGTTAACCCAGCGGTAGCTCCACTTGATCGAGCTCCCTGCCGAGATGCAGTTTTTTATGCACTAGACAAAGTTGATCTCCAAAACATTCGTGGGGGGAGTGCAACAGCTGCGATAGCACATTCACTGAGCCCACCAACAATTCTTGGTTACAACAGTTCATACAATCCATATCCAAGCGGCAGCGATGAAACTGGAAATCTTCGTAGCGCAAGGCAAAGCCTGGCGCAATGCGGCTATCCAGATGGATTCCAACTCAACATGGCCTATGTTGCTATTGGAATTGGAAAAGACACCTTTCTTTCAGTGCAAAAAAGTTTGGCCCAGGTTGGGATCGTTGTAGATCCCATTGAGTATGCAAATTTCGCTGAGTACTTCACAACCGGATTAGGTTCGCCAGAAACTATGAGTACCCAAGAAATTGGGTTAGCCACAACTGGCTGGGGCCCTGATTATTCATCTGCATATTCGTTTTGGGCGCCACTAACCGATGGTCGGAAGATTAAACCTTCATCCAATCTAAATTTTGCAGAGCTCAACATCGACGAACTTAATTCGCTATTGGACTCTTTAGAAACTGCTGAGTTGGCAGAAGATGAAGCCAGAATAAGTCAAGAAATTGAAAATTTGGTTATGCAGGAGGCGGTCTATTTGCCATATGCGGTTGACCGAATTGTCTTGTACCGTCCAGACGTGTTAACGGATGTTTATGTTCAAATCGCACTTGGCAATCAATATGACCTGGTAAATATCGGTAAACGAGAAAATCTGCAATAAAACAAGGGGTTTTCCCGAGTAAGTATTGTCACAAACTGCCAAATTCGGTATCGGCGAAGGTATCGACGCAAATAGACTTCGAAGGTTAATAACGGGTGAATAACCGAAAGGGAATTCTAAAATGTCTTTGGTCGAAGCCAGTGCGAAAGATGCCGTTGTAGGGCGCACCCTGCGGCAACTGGCCTGGGCTCGGCTGCGCAAAGACCGTGTTGCTGTTGCCAGCATGATTGTCCTTGCATTAATAGTCCTTATTGCAATATTTGGCCCATTAATTTCAAAATTAGTTGGGGTTAATCCGTATGACTTCAACACAGATTTACTAAGTGATGCCGGAAGTTTGCCACTGGGTCCGCTTGGTGGGGTTTCGTTAGACCATCCACTTGGCGTTGAGCCACTAACGGGTCGTGACATTTTGGCTCGACTGCTTTATGGCTCACGGATCTCGCTTTTCATCGCACTTTCAGCAACAGTTATCACCGTTGTAGTAGGCACCATAGTTGGAATTGTCGCTGGATATTCGCGCGGTAAAACTGACACAGTGTTGAGCCGGTTCATGGACATCACACTTGCCTTCCCATTACTACTTGTCATCATTGCGATGTCACCTGTGATTGAACAGCGACTGCAGGCCTGGGGATTACCACCCGGCAATCCATCACGGATCACTACCTTGATTTTGGTACTCAGCGTTTTTGGCTGGCCATACCTTGCTCGAATAATACGCGGGCAAGTACTTTCACTGCGCGAACGAGAGTTTGTTGAAGCTGCGGTTTCAATTGGATCGAGTAAGAGGCGGATCTTATTTCGCGAATTACTGCCAAACCTGTGGGCACCAATTTTGGTTTATGCGACTATCGCAATGCCTGGCCTGATTGGCGCAGAGGCTGCCCTTGCCTACCTTGGTATTTCCGTTATTCCGCCAACACCTACCTGGGGATCAATGTTGCAGGAATCGGTTGGATATTTCACGGTTGACCCGTTTTATTTCTTCGTGCCGCTAACCATGCTTTTGGCCGCAGTCCTCTCTTTTAACTTGCTGGGAGATGCACTGCGAGATGCCCTAGATCCGAAGGCAGATCGAAACTAAGTTTTTCAGTTTCTCGAGAACTGAAAAAAAATCACAACCTCAACCGGGGGAGTGAAAAAAGTGATTCACCCGAATCACGACCTAAAGATGTGGTCAACCCATATCTCAATGGAGGAAATATGAAGAAGTCGACAGGCATCCGCTTCGGCGTTGGTGCAGCGTCGCTAGCTCTTCTGCTAACCGCATGCGGTGGCGGAAGTGACTCAGCGAATGGCGATGGAACTAAAGGTGGAACGCTTTACATCCTTACAGAAGCAGAGCAGATCCTTCACTTAGATCCACAGCGGAACTACACAGGTGAAGACCTAGCATTTGCTAGCGCTTACCTAAACCGAACCCTTACTCAGTACACACTAAGCAAGGACAACAATGAAGCCAGCAAATTAGTTGCCGATGCAGCTACTGACACTGGTACCACACCTGATGGCGGTCTAACTTGGGAGTTCACTCTTAAGGACGGCATGAAGTGGGAAGATGGCAAAGATGTAACTTGTGAAGATTTCAAGTACGGCATCTCTCGCACCTTCGCAACCGACATCATCACTGATGGCCCAGCGTATGCAATGACAATGCTTAACGTCACTGACTACAAGGGACCATATGTAGATGACGCCGCAGGTCAGGCATCATATGACGCAGCTGTAGTTTGTGAAGGCAACAAGATTACTTTCAATCTTGCCAAGCCTGCATCTGACTTCAACTACGCAGTTACTCTAAGTGCATTCGCTGCAGTTCGTGAAGACGCTGACACCGGTGAAACTTATGATGACAATGTTTTGTCAAATGGCCCATACAAGGTTGAGTCCTACGTAAAGAAGGACAAGCTGGTATTGGTACGTAACGAAAACTGGGATCCAGCAACTGATACATTCCGTGGCGCATTCCCAGATCGCATCGAATATGTATTTGCACAACCAGCTGCGGTTATCACCGAACGTTTGATGGCTGATGCTGGCGACGATCAGATGGCAATTTCACCAGATAGCGTTGACTCAGCGAAACTAGCTGTTGTGTTCTCTGATGCCAAGTTTGAGAAGCGTCGTTTCAATGAACTAGATCCATACGTTCGTTACTACGCAATCAACACCAAGAAGGTTCCAAACGTGAAGCACCGTCAAGCAATCCTTGCCGCTGTCAACCGTGACGAACTTCGCACAATTGCTGGCGGCGAATACGCCGGTGACTATGCAGATGGTGTCGTAAAGCCAAACATTGGTGCGGACTATGAACCAACTGGTCTATGGGATGGCCTGCTAGGTGAAGCAGTTCCAGCTGAAGGTAATCCAGAACTAGCCAAGAAGTTAATTGCCGATTCTGGTGAGGCATTCCCTCAGCCATTCGTTATTGATTACGCACAAAGCGAAACCAATGACAAGGCTGCCGCATCACTAGTTGCTTCACTTGAAAAGGGCGGCATCGTTGCCACCCTGAACCCAATTGAGGCGGGCGCTTACTACGGCGTAGTTCTTGATCCAGAAAAGCAGGGATCCATGTCCGCTGCTGGTTGGGGTCCAGACTGGTCAAACGCATCAACAGTTCTTCCAGAACTGTTTGCTGCTAATGGTGGATTCAACCTTTCACAGTGGGATGACGCAGCTTTCTTAGCTGAATCAGATGCTGCAAAGGTGATCTCAGATCGCGCAGAACAAGCTAAGGCATGGCAGGCACTAAGCAAGAAGTCAATGGAATTGGCACTTGCTTTACCTACCCGTTTTGGTAAGGAACAGCGCATTCATGGCTCAAAGGTTAATGGTGCCTACATTTGGGGACCATACGGCTCATGGCCATACGCATCACTATCAGTTAACTAGTTAACTAACGTTGGCGTCTGTGGGCGAACTTCGGTTCGCTCACAGACTGCCATCGGTTTTCTTTACGAAAGCAATTAATTCCTGCAACGAGAAAGGTGAAGGATGTTTCCATACATAGTTCGAAGAATCTTTGTAATGATTATTATGTTGACGATTTTGAGCATCATTACATTTTTGTTGTTTAATGCGGTACCTACCGATCCTGCTCGACTAACCTGTGGCAAGACATGTACGCCCGACATAGTTGCAGCTAACCGAATTAGGCTGGGGCTAGATCAACCACTTTACGTTCAATATGTTGAGTGGATTAAAGGAATTTTTGTCGGACGCACATATGGCAGCGGTTCTGCCACATTTGAATGTTCAGCTCCCTGCCTCGGCTACTCGTTTCGTAATAGCGAAGAAGTAACCACGTTAATTGTCGATGCGTTACCAGTAACTCTTTATTTAGCATTAGGCGCATTTGTACTTTGGATGCTCGTTGGTATCTCAGCGGGAATTGTGGCTGCAAAGAATCATGGAAAATGGCAAGACCGAACCATCATGAGCGTTTCCTTGATTGGCTACTCGTTACCAGTTTTCTTCGTTGGGCTTTTGCTCTTGATTTTCGTGATCGTGCGATGGAACTTTTTGCCTTACCCCAATTACGAATCACCATTTAATGACCCAGTAGCTTTCTTCCAAACCATGCTTTTGCCTTGGGTTACCCTGGCGATTCTTTATGCGGCTTACTACGCAAGACTTACCCGATCCCAGATGCTGGAAACCATGGGTGAAGATTACATTCGCACTGCCAGAGCAAAAGGTTTATCAGAACGAATTGTTTTCCGTAAGCATGCATTCCGCGCAGGACTGACACCAATTGTGACTTCAGCGGGCCTCGATCTTGCTGGACTACTTGGTGGCGCAGTAATTACTGAATACATTTTCAGTTTGCCTGGACTTGGGCGACTAGCAATCGGCGCGGTAACTGAATATGACTTACCGACTATTACCGCAACGGTTCTAATCGCTGCAGTGTTCGTTATCGTTGCAAATCTCATTGTTGACATTCTTTATGCGGCAATCGATCCACGGGTACGCCTATCATGACGATAAATTCAAATGTGATTTTGGAAGTGCAGAACTTAAATGTTGAATTCACTACTGATGATGGAATTGTTCACGCAGTTAATAACGTTTCGTACAAAGTTGAGCGTGGCAAGACGCTAGCCATAGTTGGTGAATCAGGTTCGGGTAAAAGTGTTTCTAGCTTGGCGGTTATGGGCTTGCTAACCGGAGCTAATACAAAGATATCGGGCGAAGTCTTTTTCAATGGCAAAGATTTGATTGGAGCCGATCCCGAAGATGTTCGTAAACTTCGTGGTGATGAAATAGCCATGATTTTTCAAGATCCGCTAAGCGCGCTGCATCCCTATTACACAATTGGTGATCAACTGGCTGAAGCCGTTCTGGTGCACCACAAGATAAAAGAGACAGAAGCTCGGACCCGTGCAGCCGAGATGTTAACAAAGGTTGGAATTCCATCAATCGAACAGCGTATGGATGAATATCCACACCAACTCTCAGGTGGCATGCGCCAACGAGTAATGATCGCGATGGCTTTGATTAATGGGCCAGAGTTATTGATTGCAGATGAACCAACAACTGCTCTGGATGTAACAGTTCAGGCGCAGATTCTTGATCTATTGCGCGAATTGCAAACTGAATTTGGCACCGCAATCGTTTTGATTACTCACGATCTAGGTGTAGTTGCTGACTTGGCCGACGAAGTTATGGTTATGTACGGCGGCAGTGCGGTTGAGCACGCACCAGTTCGCGAAATTTTCTATGCACCTCAAATGCCTTATACCTGGGGACTTCTTGCCTCTATCCCGCAGATATCAGCGAAGAAGGAACAGTTAGATCCAATTCCCGGATCACCTCCGTCTTTGCTGAATCTGCCTAAGGGTTGTGTATTTGCGTCGCGCTGTGCGTTTAAGAATCAAGTTGCCAATGATGCCTGTGCGAATGAGTTCCCCGATTTGCTTTCGGTCTCTATGGGACATGAGGCACGTTGCCATTTAACCGAACCTCAGCGAACTGCAATTAGGTCTGAACGCAAGATTGGCAGGTTGTAGTCATGACAGAGCCAATTCTTAAAGTTACAAATCTTCAAAAACTGTTTCCAATTCAAGGTGGTGGACTTTTCAATCGGGTGGTTGGAAACGTGCGTGCCGTTGATGGCATAAATCTGGAAGTTTTTCCAGGCGAAACTCTTGGTCTTGTCGGCGAAAGTGGATGCGGAAAATCAACTGCTGGTCGTGCGATGTTGAGATTGATTGAACCAACTAGTGGAGTTATCGAATTCAATGGCCAGGACATCACTAACCTAAAGAAGAAGGACTTAGTTCCACTTCGCCGCGAAATGCAGATGATTTTCCAAGATCCGTTTTCCTCGCTTAACCCGCGACACACAATCGGTGACATCATCGGTGCCCCGTTTAGAGTGCAGGGTGTTAAGCCAGAAGGCGGCATCATGAAAGCCGTGCAAGGACTTATGGATCGGGTTGGATTGAATCCAGAACACTTCAATCGGTACCCAAATGAGTTTTCGGGTGGTCAACGCCAGCGAATTGGAATTGCCAGAGCAATTGCGCTAAAACCCAAACTAATTGTTTGTGATGAGCCAGTCTCGGCCCTTGACGTCTCGATCCAGGCGCAGGTACTTAACCTGTTGGATGACATTCAGCAAGATTTTGGCTTGGCTTACATTTTTATTGCTCACGACTTATCTGTAGTGCGTCACATTTCTGATCGAGTTGCAGTTATGTACCTTGGCAAAATCATGGAACAGGCACCGCAAGAAGTCCTGTATCAAAAGCCATTGCATCCATATACACATGCGTTACTTTCAGCCGTACCGATTGCAGATCCAGACCTTGAACGCTCTAGGGAGCGAATCATTTTGTCTGGCGATTTACCGAGCCCAAGTGATCCACCGAGTGGTTGCGTATTTAGAACTCGCTGCTTCAAAGCACAGGCACGCTGCGAATCTGAGGTTCCAGAACTTCGCGAGTTAGCAATGGGCCACAAAGTTGCTTGTCACTTCCCAATGGATGTCACAAGCGCTGCGTCAGCTTCCGGAACTGACTTCATAAGTTAACTTCGGTGATTTTGAGTTATTCGACTCCGAGTTGTTCTTTCAAGTACTCAACAGTAAGCAGCATCAAATTCTCCGAAATGATTTCTTGCGGAGTCATGTGAGTTACCCCGGAGAGTGGAAGTACTGTGTGTGGCTTTTTATTGGCCAAGAGTGCGCCGCTTAAAGAAAGAGAATGAGCCGCAACCACATTGTCATCTGCGAGGCCATGAACCAACATCAGTGGTCTGTCCAGCTGTCCAGCCATCGGCATCAATGAGTGGTCTTCATAGATCTCAGGAAACTTCTCGGGATGGCCAAGGTATCGCTCGGTGTAAGCAGTGTCATACCACAGCCATTCGGTGACTGGGGCGCCCGCAACTGCTGCATGAAATACATCAGGTCGCTTCATTACGGCAAGCGCCGATAAGTAACCACCAAATGACCAGCCAGTTATGCCAACTCGAGTTGCATCAACATCGTCTGGGAAATGTTTTGCAACATCGGCAATCGCATTAACTTGATCGTCAATGACTGGTCCTACAAAATCTTGATAAATCGCATGATCCCATGCCGGTCCGCGGCCACCGGTTCCGCGATTGTCTGCAACTACAACCACAAATCCTTGATCAGCAAACCACTGATCAATTGCATAGCTGAGTGCGCCATTTTGAACCTGGGGGCCGTGCGGGCCACCATAAGGTCGCATCATGATTGGAAGTTGCTTACTTCCGTAAACGTGGTCCCGTGGGAATAGCACAGCCGTGTTCACTTTATGAGGCCCAGTTTGCAGAATGTGTACCTGCGAAGTGAAGTTTGGCGATTCAGCTAAGGAATCAAAGTAGTGCTCAGTTTTAACACCACGGCGAAGTTGATAAGTGCGAGTGTGGGTGTCGAGTCTAGATTCAACGACTACTTGAAGTTCAGCAGTGGACATAGTGGCACTTGCCATACCACCTTGCGAAATTTCAGTAATTGATCCGTCAAAACCTAGTCGAAGCAAGTCACGTGACAAGGCATCTTGAGTAGCGATCACATCTACGTATTCATCTTTGATATCAACAATAGACATCACTTGTAGACCTGCTGGAGATAAGGCCTTTCCTGAAATCTGTAGTTCTCGAGTGTCAGATTGACGGTTGTCGATCACCGAAACAATCTCGTTGTTATGCCAGCGCGGTTGCCCAGGGATAACTTCGACAAATTCATGATCCGTTACTTCGTGAACGTTTTCAAGGCCGGTAGCAGTAGCTGCATAAGTTACAAATTGCTGCTGAGCCCGATCAGCAACTGTGATTAGCGCATTGCAATCCTTTTGCCAAGAAATAGAAATCAAATACTCAAATGAATCGTTATCCCAGCGAATTGCTTCTCGTTCGCCGGTAAGCAAAATCTTCTCAAGTCCAACCGTTGCATTCTTGGTTCCTGCTGCGGGGTATCGAATTTCCTGTGGTGTTTTTGCAGGCGTAGCCGGATCTGAAATCCACCAAGTTTGCACATCGGTATCATCGACAGATTCGACAAGCAAACCGTCGCTTTCTGGAGACCACCAATAGCCATGCATTCTCCCAAATTCTTCGGAGGCAATAAAGTCAGCCAAACCCCAAGCAATGTGCTCTTGAGTTTCATTGGTTAGGTTGCGCACGTTACTACCGGTGAAATCAACTATGAATAAATCTTTGCCATTGGACCAAGCTATGAAGTTTCCATCAGGGGAAAGTCTTGGATCAATTACTGGTCCTGCTACATTCAAATTGCTTAACTCAGCGCTACATATTTCGCCTACGAAAAGTTGTCCAGACAGTGCAAATGCAACTTTGGTTCCTGCGCTATCTGTTGAATAACCTGTAATGCCTGCCGTAGTCTCCCGCATCCGCTCCCGTCGCGCGCGTTCGGCGGCTGGAACTTCTACATCGTCTGCCAGCAAGACCCTAGGGTCGGCAAACTTGGTTTCAATTCGATTTGCTACGTCATAAATCCATAAGGAATTCACGGAATCGCGTCCGCCATCGCTACGTAAAAATAGAACCTGATCGCCAGATTCGCAAATGTGGAAGCTGCGCGGTGCTCCCAATTGAAAATTTCGAGTAGCGGCGCTTTGGCGTGGAAAGGATTCGATCACCCCTTGATCCTGCCACGTTTAACTATTGAGTGTCTCGTACAGTTGGTACATGACATCTCGCACCGCTGGTCTGCCAAATCAACGCCTGCTTTTGGTGCATGCTCATCCAGACGATGAAACCATCGGCAGCGGGGCAACTATGGCTAGGTACGTGGCCGCTGGGGCACAGGTAACGTTAGTCACCTGCACTTTGGGTGAGGAAGGCGAAATCTTAACTCCGGAACTTTCTCACTTAGCGGCAGATAAATCTGATGAATTAGGTAAGCACCGCATTACAGAGCTAGCAGCGGCGATGGCTGAACTTGGTGTCAACGACTGGAGATTGCTAGGTGGCCCACACGCCTTTCGGGATAGTGGAATGGTTGGTACGCCACCAAATGATCGCCCAGATTGTTTTTGGCGCGCAGATCTTCTGGAAGCAGCAAAGCACCTTGTGAAAATCATTCGCGAAACGTGTCCCCAAGTCTTAGTTACTTACGATGATTTTGGGGGCTACGGTCATCCAGATCATATTCAGGCACACAGAGTGGCTACTTATGCTCGGGAATTAGCTGCCGCTCCAAGTTTTGCTCCAAATCTCGGCGCACCCTGGTTGATCGAAAAAGTCTATTGGACAGCATTTCCAGTTAGCGTGATGCGAGCTGGCATCGAAATGCTCAAAGCAGCTGGTGAGGACACTGGATTTGCGGCGCAAGACCCAGATGAGATTCCATTTGCTTGTCCCGACGAAGTCGTGACCACTGCGATTGATGGCAGTGAGTTTGCAGACCAAAAGATGCGCGCGCTTCGGGCTCACGCAACTCAAATCAGCACCGAAGAAGGATTCTTTGCATTATCAAATAATTTAGGTTCACAAGTTATGGGCACTGAGTTTTATCGTTTAGTAGCTGGCATTGCGGCCGAACCATTTGACGAATTAGGCAGAGAAACCGATTTGTTTAATGGCCTGGCAACTGGCCGGCTGTAAGCTGCAAAGTGATTAGTCAAATGACAAAACTTCAGACAGTACTAATTAGCGCAGCGGCTGGCTTGTTTGTGAGTATGGTTGCAGGCTTTGCGCATGCCGATCAAATTGTGATTGCGGGAATCCGAATTCCGTATGGCTTGTTTCTTGCCTTGAGTATCTGCATTCTGACAATCTTGTGGCTGAATCGACAATTTCAAACTCGCTTAGCTGGCACGTTAGCTTTGGTGATTTGGGTTTTGGTAACACTTCGGATGGCAATTGAATCAACCAGCGGGGACTTGATTTTCACCGTAACTTGGTATTCATCGGCGTACATAATTGCTGGCGCTATTCTGCTGTCTATGACTGCAGTCCTGCCTCCAATGCGACAACCCACGAAAACCCAAAAGGGGCTGACTGAATCCGACGCCTGATGCGACAAAAAACGCAATAGGCGGGTAAGTTTGGAGTACTGAGAAAGTTACTGTTCTCGCAGAATTTGTATGGAGGTCGAAATGACTTATGTGATCGCACTGCCTTGTGTAGACGTTAAGGACAAGGCTTGTATCGAAGAATGCCCAGTGGATTGCATCTACGAAGGCGATCGCATGATGTACATCCAGGCCGAT
>CANKTT010000017.1 GCA_947486505.1 Actinomycetota bacterium
CAAGATACACACGACTTTGAGTCTCGTTATCTTGACTCCTTAATCGGGCCTTACCCAGAGCGAGAAGATCTATACATCGAACGCTCTCCCCTAACTCACGCTGACAATTTAAGCTCGCCCTTGATCATCTTCCAAGGCGCCGACGATCCAATAGTCCCGCCCTCGCAATCTCAGGCGTTTCGCGATGCTTGTTTGAGAAATGGAATCAAGCACAAATACTTTGAATTTGAAGGTGAGAGCCACGGATTTCGAAAAAATCAAACAATCACGACATGTGCCATCGAAGAACTTAAATTCTTTGGCGAAGTTCTAGGGTTCGTCCCAGCGGATTAATCTAAACCGATAAGTTAAATTCATTAACGTTGCTAGCTCACCACACCTAAGGAGTCACAATGATTGTTACCTACAAAGAAGATTTAGTAGGCGGACCTCGTCATCGCAAGGTTTCCACTGGGACCAGTCTTCGGATGCTGACGCGTGAAGACGGTGTTGGGTTTTCGTTTCATGACACCGAACTCGAAGTCGGCACCACCACCACCCTGCAGTACAAAAACCACATCGAAGCCAATTACATAATTGAAGGCACTGGTGAACTGGAAAACTTAGAAACCGGCGAGATCTTTGAAGTTCGCCCCGGCATGACTTACACGCTCGATAATCATGACCGCCACCAAATGCGAAGCCACACTAAATTGCGGATCATTTGCGTGTTCACACCAGCGCTAGTTGGCACTGAAGTGCATGATGAAGATGGATCATACCCACTTCTCTAAAACTTAAAGCCTTGTCGAACTGAATGCAGATTTGCTTAGTAACGGGACTCAGTTGGTCGTGGCAGCGCCGTAATGTCAGCTAGGTCTTGTGTCGTTAACACAATGTCTACGGCAGCAGCGTTCTCTTCTAGCCATTTGCGGCGCTTAGTACCTGGAATTGGCACCAGGTTTGAACCTTGGGCCAAAATCCAAGCCAAAGCAATTTGCGCAGGAGTTGCATTGTGCCTGGTTGCAATCTCCGCAATGCCGTCAACAATCTTTTGATTATCAGAAATGGCCTGTGCGGTGAATCTTGGATTCGCGCTCCGAAAGTCGCCCTCAGCGATTGAGTCAGAGGTTACGGTTCCAGTTAAGAAGCCTCTACCGAGCGGAGAAAAAGGCAAGAATCCAATGTTGTTTTCAGCGCAGTACTGAATGACGCCGTTCTTAACATGCTCATCTGTCCAAATGGAAAACTCGCTTTGCACACTTGTCACTGGATGGATTGCGTGACACTTGGCAGTCTCTTCAACTGTTGTTTCAGAAAGTCCGATGTAGCGCACCTTGCCAGACTCAACCAATCCCGCAAGTGCTCCCCAAGTTTCTTCAATTGGAACTTCCGGGTCAACGCGGTGCAGTTGGTAGAGATCAAGATATTCAGTACCTAGTCGACGTAACGAATCTTCACACGCTTGGCGAACATACTCTGGCTTGCCATTCTTTCCATATGAGGTCATGTTCACTGGGGTAAGTCCGCACTTAGAAGCAATGATTGCCTGATCGCGAAGCCCATCTTTAACTAGGTATTCGCCCAGGATCTCTTCATTAGTCCATGGTCCATATACATCTGCAGTATCAAACAGCGTGATACCAAGCTCAAGTGCACGATGAATCGTTGCTCTAATCTCATTGCGATCAGCATCTGCAACGTTGTATCCCCAAGACATTGGCATGCAGCCAAGTCCAATGGCACTAACTTCCAAGTCGCGTAGTTTTCGTGTTGGCATCTGTTGCGTCATGCCGCAATCCTAGTCTTCAAGGTTTCGCAAGAATCAATCCCGAGGACCAAATTCCTAAAACACAAGATCGTATCTGCGGAAAACTTCATCCTTAACCCAGTTGCGTCCTTCATAAAGGGCTTGCGCCGGCAAGTTGTCGTTTGCAGTTCGCAAAAATACTCGAGTGGCGCCCGCTTGTTTGGCTGCTGACTCGGCAACATCCATTAGCTCACTTGCTATTCCATTACCACGGGCGGACTCGTCAACATACAGGTCATTAAGCAACCAGATGTTTGAAAGTGAAACTGTGGAAAAAGTTGGATAAAGCAGAGTGAAACCAACGGCTACGCCAGCTACGCGCGCAATGAACGCAATGGCTTCTTCGTTCTTAATGCGCTCTTCTAAATAGTTGAGAGTTTTATCGTTCTCAGGTTGTTTATAAAACGCCCGATACTTCTCAACTAACCCATGCAATTCCGCAATGTCACTTAATGTCACTCTGGAAACTTCGCTCATTGTTACTCGCTATCCAACATGAACGGGTACGTCATCAGCACCCAATGTGTCTTTGTTTGCATTAATCATAAACACCCAAATCAAGCCGCCCAAGATCATAAATCCAGCACTCCAGGTAAACGCTGTTGTGAAGCCTTCAGTTAAGCCAGTGGCTACTGCTCCACCGTTTGCCGGATCGGTTGGATCGATCATATTGTCTATGAAGTAATTAGCGGTTGCAGTTACGGCAATTGTGTTGAGGAATGCAGTGCCTAGTGCGCCACCAATTTGCTGGGCAGTGTTAAGCACGGCAGAAGCGACGCCAGCATCATGATTTCCCACACCAAATAGCGCAGTTGCAGAAATCGGAACGAATACAAGACCCATACCCAAACTCAAGACCATGAGTGCTGGCAAAATGTCGCTGACGTATGAACTAGCTGGCTCAAGTTGAGTTAATAGCAGCATGCCAAAGGTTGCCATTATGAGTCCAATGAACGAAACATAACGAGGGCCAAACTTTGGTAATGCCTGGGATGCGATACCGGCGCTGATGCCAACACCAACTGAGAAAGGCAGGAACAATAAGCCAGCCTTAATCGGTGAATACTGCAAAATGCCCTGGAAGAAGTAAGCCAAGAACAGGAACATGCCAAACAGTCCTGCGCCAACAATAAATGAAGTTAAGTAGCTAGCGCCACGATTTCTATCTAAAAGGATTTTCATTGGTAACAATGGGTGGCTCGCTCTGCTTTCGATGACAAAGAATGCGACTAGCAACGCAACGGATGCGCCAAACCAAGTAAGAGTCGTTGGATCTGACCAACCAAGTTCACCAGCCTGAGTGATGCCATAAACCAAGGAAACTAAACCGAGAGTGGAAGTGATGGCACCTGGAATGTCGTAACGGGTGTCGCCAGTTGCTTTACTTTCTTTAACATTTGGAATTGCAAGTAAATAGGCAGCAATGGCTATTGGAACGTTGACCAAAAGACACCAGTGCCATGAGGCGTACTGAGTTAACAGCCCACCCAAAATCAAGCCAATCGCTGCGCCACCTGCTGAGAGGCCACCATAGACTCCAAAAGCCTTAGCTCGCTCTTTCGAGTCACTAAATGTTGTGCTGATCAAAGAAAGGGCTGCAGGCGCCAGTAAGGCAGCAAACACGCCCTGTAAGGCGCGGGCAGCGAACAGCATCTCCTGGTTTTGTGCAATACCGCCGATTGCAGATGCGCCAGCAAACCCTAAAAGTCCGGTCATGAAAGCACGCTTACGACCCCAGAAATCCGAAATTCTGCCACCAAGAAGTAGTAATCCACCAAAGGCCAGAGTGTAAGCAGTTACCACCCATTGGCGATTTGCATCAGTGATGCCCAGGTCGGCTTGAATCGATGGAAGTGCGATGTTCACGATCGAGGCATCAAGCACAACCATTAACTGTGCGATGGCGATCACCATCAGCGCACGCCAACGGTTTGGGTCTAATTGAGTTTGGGCATTGGATGAACTTGCGACTGACATGGTGCTCCTTGCAATAGCGAAACTTAGGTCACGTTTTTTTGATTTAAATTTTTTACTTCACAACTCTCCCACACTCCCCATACGAAACAAAACTATTGACATTCACTTGGCGTTTTATCGCTTAAAGCGTGAATCACCAATCGCAGTAGGCTTTGCATGTGCGCACTTACTTAGATCTGTTCAAGATTCCAGGTGTTAAGCGCTTAGTTGTGAGTGCTCTGCCAGGGCGACTGGCTTACGGCATGATTGCGCTGGCTACTTTCTTCTTTGTTCAAGACAAGACTGGATCAATTACTCTCGCTGGAATTGCGACCGGAGTTGAAACAATTGCTTCTTCGTTAACAGCAGGTTTTCGCGGAAACTTGATCGACAAGTGGGGGCAAACTAAACCACTAAGTATTTTTGTACCTTCTTGGGTGGCTTTGGTTTTCATCTTGACTACGGTTTCAACACCCACTGCGATCGTTTTGGTTTCCGGATTAATCGGTCTGGCATCACCTCCAGTTAATCTCTCGACGCGGCCACTTTGGCGAGTGCTTGTGGGACCAGACAACTTAAGAACTGCATATGCACTTGATACGACAATGGCTAGTTCAACAATTGTTGCTGGGCCAGTTCTAGCAACTGCCATTGCAATTCCGATTAGTGGAAGTGCAGCGCTTTGGACCACTGCTGCCCTTATGGCAATTGGCGGCCTAGCGATCATTCAAATGCCAGCTTCCAAAAACTGGAAACCAGAACCTTCGCAAGGTAATTCGATGATGTTGTTGCGCAATAATCAATTTCAAATTCTTGCAGTAGAGGGACTGATTTTTGGATTAGCTTGGGGCCTGCTGGAAATTTCGATTCCAGCGTTTTCAACTCTGAAAGGAACGCCCGGCCTTTCGGCACCGCTATTAGCAACTCTTGCTGGTGCCAGTATCGTCGGTGGCTTATTAATCGGTAGCCGTAAATCTTTAACCACGCCATTGCAAGGTTTTAAGTGGGCCAGTCTTGGCGCATCAATTGCTGCAATTCCGTTGGTGTTTACCGAGCCTGGCTGGTCAATGGCAATTGTGTTAGGTCTGCTTGGTTTAGGAATGGGTTTCGCTCAGGTTTTTCATTGGGAAGTTTTGGAGGCAGTACGTCCGCAAGGAACCGCCACATCAGCACAGGCCTGGCTTTGGGCAGTTGAAGGATCAATGTTGGCCGTTGGCACTGCTCTGGGTGGATATCTTGTTGAGAACGTTAGTCCGCAGTCAGCACTGTTTGGAGTTTCTCTTGGCCTACTTATTTCAACAATCTACGTTTGGTTTTATGCAGCTTCGCGTCTACCCCAGGCGGACAAACCGCTTTCCGAATCCCAAAGAATTGAAGTGCTGGCGGATTTGGAATCGCCAGCCGAGTAACTTAGGGCAACTTGTTCTTTTTGTTCCTTTTGTTCCTATTGCCGAACTTGTCCTATCAAATCTAAGCCTCTCTGAAAATTCGAGTTACTCACCGGTAACCTCGCTTCAAACGTGCGACGGACAAAAAATCTAAAGTTTGTGCCCTCAGATGGAATAGATCTCCAGCGTGCGCGAGTACGCTAAAGCACGAGTCATAATTGGATACGACAACTTTTGAAATGAGTAAATGAAACTGATGGCAAACACAGCGCAAAAATCAACTAGCAATAAAACTGGCTTGGAATGGCTACGTGAGCGTATGGAAAAACTTGGGTACAACTCGCTCGAAGAGGTTGCTCAGGAAATCCATATCAACCGTGGAAACCTATATCGCTACTTTTCACTAGAAACCCGACCAAGTGTTGCATTATTGCCAGATCTCTGCCGGGTGTTAAAGGCTTCGCCCGCTGAGGTCCTAAAGGCACTTGAGATTTTAGGTGCGAACGATCGCCTGTGAACCATAAGTAGCGCACGGATCGATCGTAGTAATGATTCTCGAACCAGAGGGGTCTCGAACGAATACCCGCGCTGGAGCTGTTTCGGCTTGGTGAAGTTGACTTAAAGCGGATTCTACGGCCTCAGTTAAGTCGCTTCGACAGAATTCAATACTGTGCGCCAAACTCTCACTTGCGCTCATAGTTAGGCGCACGCGAGGACCGTCGAGTAACTCAACTCGAGGGGAAAGCGATTCGTCGGACAGCACTAGTTCTAACACTTGTAATCCTTTGCTAAGTTCAAATTCCAAACTCTTCAATCTAGCAGTTTTGTTGCAAATTAGCATCTTTACCTGGCTCGCTATTTAGCACCATGCAGGTCACTGGTGTTGCGAATCTTTAACAATACATTCACACGTTAATGGGGCACACTGACAATTTCGGGAGGCATCAATGGCGATACCCAAATTCCTCAGAAAAAATAGTGGATCTGCCGGGTAATCAGCCAAATCGACCTTTTGATAGCAATCGGTAGAGTTGGTTCGTGACTGAGGAAATCAGCTCTAATCCTGAATCTGACGTAAGTCGTCATCACCCGCGCAGGTTGCAAATTCGAGGCATTGGGTACTTCTCTAGAATTGGACCGGGAATTGTCACTGGCGCGGCCGATGATGACCCTTCTGGAATCGGCACTTACTCCCAAGTAGGCGCCCAGTTCGGTTACAGATTTCTCTGGGCAGCCCCTGTCTTGTTGCCATTCGCATTTGCAATTCAGGAGACCTGCGCTCGAATTGCATTGATCACTGGGCAAGGACTGGCAAGAGTAATTAAACGAAGAATGCCTAATTGGGTTCTATTTTTGACAGTATTTTTAGTCGCACTAGCAAACACGGTAAACATTGCCGCCGACTTAAGTTCTATGGGTGCAGTAGTAACTATGTTTACTCCTATTTCTCAGCTACTCGCAGTTGTATTGATTGCGCTTGTGGTGGGAGCAGCTGAAATCCTAATTCCTTACCACCAGTACGCCCGAGTCCTACGGTGGCTTTGTCTGTCGCTGTTGAGCTATGTCGCAGTGCTGGTCGTAGCTAATGTCAACTGGCGCGAAGTGCTTATCGGATTAACTCAAATTGACATTGGCTGGAATCGATTTGATATTGCAGCCATTATCGCAATTGCAGGAACCACAATCTCACCATATTTATTCTTTTGGCAAGCTGCTGAAGAATTTGAAGAATCTGGACAGGCACCAGATACCTCGAAAACTCACATTCAAGCTATGCGCGGAGATGTATTAGTAGGGATGTTCTCTGGAGTCTTTGTCATGTTTGCAATTATGACAACAACTGCAGCAACTTTGAATGCCGAAGGAATAACGGAAATTACATCGCCAGAGCAAGCAGCACTTGCTTTGGCGCCGATTGCAGGAGATGCGGCAGGACTACTTTTTGCGTTAGGTATTTTGGGCACTGGCTTGTTGGCTGTCCCGGTTCTAGCTGGATCAACTGCATATGCAGTAAGCGAAGCAATGGGTTGGAATGAGAGTTTGGAGAGTAAGCCAAGCCAAGCGAAACAGTTTTACGCAGTGATTGCGGTTTCAATGGTGATTGCGGTTGCACTAAATTTCGTCGGCATAAACCCAATGCGCTCCCTAGTAGTGGCCGCACTGCTAAATGGCCTGACTGCGCCCATCTTGATGTTTATCATCTGGTGGCTGGCTCGCGATAAGCAACTACTTGGTGAGCATGCCTCGCCTTGGTGGTCAAGCTTGCTTGTCTGTACTGGAGCCATCGCAATGGCAGCGCTGCCCTTGCTCTGGTTATTTGCGCCCGCTTAAGACGCCCGTAACTACTTTGAGTTTGTGAGCTTCCAAGCTAACGGCAGAACAGCGCCAGCAGCTACAGCCTTAATTGCATCGCCAATCAGGAACGGAACAACGCCGTTAACGATTGCCCAGCCAAGAGTGTTTCCAGTTACATAAGCAAGCCATGGTGCGCCCAGAGAATAGATAACCAAGCTGCCTGCAACATAAGCCAAGGCTGTCGTGGAAGTTTTAGTTGATGCTCCAGCGGCTGCGATTCGTCCGACAACATAAGAGGCAACGACAAAGCCAAGTAGGTATCCGCCAGTTGCGCCGATTACTTCTTCTCGACCGCCAGCTCCACCAGCAAGCACTGGTGCGCCGGCTACCGCCAAAGTTATGTACAGCACTTGTGCTAACACAGCGCGTTCAGCGCCCAAAGCAGCCGCGCCAGCGAGGACTGCGAAAGTCTGCAGCGTCAGCGGCACTGGTGTGAATGGAAGTGGAATCGCCACCTGGGCTGACAGCGCAGTGAATGCAGTTAGACCAATTACCAGAGCAGCGTTACGCACTCTCGACTTGGCTGCCCAAGAATCTACGACTACTCCGCTTACGGCTGTTGCACTCATTACATATCCATTCACTTAGTCCGGCACACTGGTTTGTACTTTGGAAGATTTGTACTTTGGAAAATACCCTACCTGAGCCAAAATCCACCTGCGAATTGGACAGGAATCTGGACAGGAATAACCTTGCAGAGATAAGGAGTGAGCGATGTTGCATTTAGACGAGACCGAATTAGACCGAATTCTTACCTTCCCGTCATTGGTTGAAAGTCTCAAGCAGGCATTTGCGGGAAACTGGACTACTCCCCTTCGACAGCACCACGGTATGCCTGGATTTGATTCCACTGGCGCTGAAGTTGAAAATGCACTTTTGCTGATGCCCGCTTGGACCGGGCCGGGCGAAGAAAACTTTATCGGCGTGAAATTAGTTGCGGTTTATCCGAGTAATGGCCAGA
This sequence comes from Actinomycetota bacterium, assembly GCA_947486505.1. Next base: position 8,450 of record CANKTT010000017.1, read on the forward strand.
TCGGCCTGCCAAGCATTCACGGTCTCTACTACCTAATTGATGGACACACGGGACAACCGCTGGCGACTATGGATGGTGCTCGCATGACAGTGTGGCGAACAGCTGCTGCTTCTGCCCTGGCTTCTACATATTTGTCTCGCCCCGAAAGTTCTACACTTACGATGATCGGTGCAGGTGCGCTCAGTCCATTTATGATTCGCGCACATATGGCAGTGCGACCTATTCAAGAAGTATTTCTTTGGAATCACAACATTCGCAAAGCACATGAATTAGCAGAGCAATTGCGCAGTGAAGGATTACCAGTTACTTCGCATCCTGATCTTGTTACGGCAATTGGCAAAAGTGATATTGTTTCAGCCGCAACGCTGACAACAACCCCGTTGATTTTTGGCAAGTGGGTAAAGCCAGGTACGCACATAGACACTGTTGGGGCATTCACTCCAACTATGCGCGAGACGGATGATGAGTTAGTTACGAATGCCTCATTATTTTGCGACACCAGAACTGGTGCCCTCAAAGAAGGTGGCGACTTGGCTATTCCGATTTCGCAAGGAGTCATCACTGCAGCTGACATTTTGGCTGACCTACATGATTTAACTCGAGGCGTGCACCCAGGTCGCACTTCGAATGAAGAACTTACTTATTTTAAGTCAGTTGGAACAGCGCTAGAAGATCTTGCTGGTGCGATTGCAGTTTGGAAGAGTCGCTAAGACGATTCGACTTCACCATAAAACTCACGCTTAACTACTGATCGCGCACGACGAGTTAACCTTCGGTATTCATCTGTTAATTGCTGCCCACCACGCAGCCCATGGCCAAGCAGGTGCGAAACTCGGCTAAGTTCCGTTAAGTCAGTGGGCACTGTGTCAGAGGCTCTACCCCGAACTAGCATCGTAGCGTTTCGTACTCGCATAACAAGTTTCCAAGTCGCCTCAAGTTGCGCAAAATCTGACTGGGAAACAAAACCGCAATTAACTTCTTGACGAAGCGCTGGCAGAGTTTCTGTACTTGTTATCTCGGGGTTGGTAAATCCATGCTCTAGTTGCTTTACTTGCACTAGCCACTCAATGTCCGAAAGTCCACCCGGACCTAATTTGGTATGTAGTCCTGGATCAACGCCGCGGGGCAATCTTTCCGATTCCATTCGTGCCTTTATGCGCCTAATCTCGCGAAGTTCCGACTCCGCAAGGCCATCTGGTTTGTATCGAATTGGATCAATTAACGCGATGAATTCTTTGCTAAGTGATAAATCTCCGGCAACTGGTTTAGCGCGTAGTAAAGCTTGGGTTTCCCAGCCAGATGACCAATTCTGGTAATAGGCCCGGAATGAATCTAGGCTTCTAGCAAGTGGGCCACTCTTACCTTCTGGTCGCAGGTCAGCGTCTATCGCAAGTTCGGGGTCGGTACTTGGCGCCATTAGCAGGGTGCGCAGTTCGTTGGCTATCGCGTGCGCAGTCTGAGCTGCTTGCTCGGGCGCATTTGAATCTGCCGGCTTGTCGTCTCCGTCAACATCACCGTAGACAAACATCACATCAGCATCGCTGCCATAACTCAGTTCCCCGCCACCATATCGGCCCATAGCGATGATTGAAAATCTCGGTGCCTCAGAAGTTTGCGAAACTATGGCTGAAAGTGTTCCTGCAATCGTTGCAGTGGTAACTGCTGTTAATTGATTTCCAACGGTCTCAATGTCTGTTAACCCCAGAACGTCTGAAGCACTGATCTTGAACAACTCTCGTCTACGCATAGCTCGTAATGCCAAAACTGCATCCGTTGAATTGTCATACCGTGCCGCGGTAGCTATCGCTTCGTCCAACAGGTCAGCTTCGGATTTAGGTAATAGCAATTCTTCGGTTGCAAGAAAGTTAACTGCATCTGGAGACTTAAGTAAAAGATCTGTCGCATACCTACTCGAACCCAAAATTATGGCAAGGCGTTGTGCAGTGGCTGACTCGTCACGAAGTAGTCGCAAGTACCAAGGTGTGGTTCCCAAAGCTTCACTGACTCTTCTAAATCCCAAAAGCCCTGCATCCGGATCTGGGGTATCAGCGAACCATTCCAACATAACTGGCAAAAGGGTCCGCTGTATTACGGCACGTCGGGTCACACCAGAAGTCAAAGACTCTAAATGTCGCAATGCGCTATCTGGATCTGCGTACCCAAGGGCTTTAAGGCGACTTCTCGCGTCATCAGTGGAAAGTTTAGAATCACTACTTTCTAGTTTTGCTACAGCTTGTAGTAGCGGGCGATAAAAAAGTTTTTCATGTATGCGCCGCACTTCACGTGCGTGCTTTTTCCACTCTTTCGTCAAGTCTGCAACTGGATCCAAAGAAAATCCCATTGATCGACCAAGGCGTCGTTGATCCACTTCATCAGTTGGCATGATGTGAGTTCTGCGCAACCGATAAAGCTGGATCCGATGTTCTAGAGTCCGCAAAAATCTATATGCGGCATCTAGAGTGGCGGCATCTTCGCGCCCGACATAACCCCAAGTAGCAAGTTGCTCTAACGCAATGAGGGTGTTTGAGTTTCGAACTAAGTCATCCGTGCGGCCATGCACCATTTGCAAAAGTTGGACAGCAAATTCAACATCTCGCAGTCCTCCGCGACCAAGTTTTAATTCGCGATCTGCATCTTTGGCTGGTAGCAGGTCAGTTACTCGTTCTCGCATACCCTGCACATCTGCAACAAAGTTTGGCCGACTAGATGCCTGCCAAATTAAGGGAGACACGGCAGCAGCAAAGTCATTTCCCAATTCGAAGTCCCCTGCCATCGGCCGAGCCTTCAATAACGCTTGGTACTCCCAGGTCTGGGCCCAGCGATGGTAGTAATCCAGGTAGCTATCCAAAGTGCGAACCAATGCACCTGATTTTCCCTCTGGACGAAGAGCCGCATCTACATCCCAAATCGTTCCTTCGGAAGTAACCGCAGAACACGCCTGGATCAATGCTTTGGCGATTTCGCTACCAATGGTTATGGCATCTTCGTCAGTTGCGCCCAATGCTGGCTCAACGACAAACATCACATCAACATCACTTACATAGTTAAGCTCTCTCGCCCCACATTTGCCCATGGCGATAACCGCCATTCGCACTTTGTCATCGTTTGTGACATTTGCGCGGGCAATGACCAGTGCGCTAGCTATCACTGCATCTGCCAAGTCACTCAGAGCTTGAGCTATTCCAGGAAGGATAGTAGTGCTGTCTTGTACTGCGCGAAGATCAACTGCTGCTATCGCACAAACTTGCCTGCGATAAGCAACTCGAAGCGCTAACAGCGCTTCATCCCATTGCAAGGTTGTGACCGCAGTCAACAATTCGAAATGCATCTGGGCAGAAGTTGGTACGTCGATTGTTTCTAGTGCATAACTGATCTGCGATGGGTGGCGCTCCAGATGTTCACTTATTGCAACTGATGAACCAAGCAGCGCTGCAAGAACCCGAAATCTCTCTTCGTCCAGCGAATCAACATCAAACTCGCCAGAGTTAAAGATTTTAGCCAAGGCATGGAGTGCGGCATCAGGATCTGGAGAATCCTTAAGGTATTCCAACTTTGCATCGAGTGCGGGAACCTGAATTAACACATCTTGGCAAGCCTGCGTATTCGCAAAGCCCATTCGAGCCAGGCGAGCTAGTTGAGTGGAGCCGCGAGCATCAGTCACAGCACTTTAGCCTGTTGATCCTTAACCAATTGGGCCCAGGCTTGGAATGCTGGTTTCCAGGTCTTAATTAATTCAGCTTCGGCTGCTGCTACTTGTGCACAGGCCTGATCAATGCTGTTATCCAGCCTGGCAAGTTCATCATCCGTTTCTGCCCAAGACGAGAAAATCTCCGAATCAATTTCGGGATGAAACTGGATGCCATAAACATTTTCGCCAATGCGAAATGCTTGAACCGGGCAAACATCGTTGCCTGCCAAAACTACGGCTTCCTCGGGTAGATCAGTTATGTAATCTTTATGCCATTCCGCTGCTATGACTTCCTTGCCAGCAATATGACCAAAAACGGCATCTTGCTTAGCAACGTCCGAGACCTGAAACGAAGCTATGCCAATTTCTGGAACTGGAGTGGGTCCAACCTTGCCGTCGACTGCCGTAGCCAATAACTGCCCACCCAAACAAATTCCGAAAAACGGAATATCGTTAGCAACCACATCTTTCATCAAAGAGCGTTCATCCGTAAGCCATGGAAATTCAATTTCATCGTTTGCTCCCATGTATCCACCCATGGTTATGGCACCTGAATACTGGACTGGCAACGACACTGGGACTGTTTCGCCTAGGTAGGCGTGAATAACTTCTACGTCTACGCCTACTTCATTAATCCATTTCCCAACCAGAGCAACTGGATCGTCAATTTCATTTTGAATTACCAATACAAGTGGATTCATTTAAAGCACCGGCAAATACTTATCGAGTTCAAATGCAGTCACCTGTGATCGATACTCTTCCCATTCAGCTCGCTTATTGCGTAAGAAAAAGTCAAACACATGTTCGCCAAGAGTTTCTGCAACTAACTCACTTTTTTCCATCACTTTGATGGCATCGCCTAATGACTGTGGAAGTGGTGAGATTCCAAGAGCGGCGCGTTCTGGTTCCGAAAGCGACCAAACATCATCTTCTGAGCCTGGTGGCAATTCGTATCCTTCTTCAATGCCCTTCATGCCAGCTGCCAGCATTAAGGCAAACGACAAGTAAGGGTTGCAAGCAGAATCTAAGGATCGGAATTCAATTCGGGTTGAGTTGCCTTTTGTTGGCTTGTACATAGGTACCCGAATTAGGGCCGAGCGATTGTTGTGTCCCCAACAGATAAATGACGGTGCTTCCCCACCGCCACTAAGGCGCTTGTAAGAGTTAACCCACTGGTTTGTAACGGCAGTAATCTCAGGGGCATGCTTTAGAAGTCCAGCAATGAACTGTCGCCCAGTTTTTGAAAGTTGGTAGTGAGCACCGGCTTCATAGAATGCATTTCGGTCGCCTTCAAATAACGAAAGGTGGGTATGCATACCTGAGCCTGGGTATTGCGAGAACGGCTTTGGCATAAAAGATGCGTAAACCCCTTGAGCTAGTGCAACTTCTTTCATGACAACTCGGAAAGTCATGATGTTGTCTGCTGTTGTTAGAGCATCTGCGTAACGTAAATCGATTTCTTGTTGACCAGGTGCACCTTCATGATGACTGAATTCAACTGAGATTCCCATGGATTCAAGCATCGTGATTGCTTGGCGCCTAAAGTCATATCCCACGGCGCTCGGGGAGTGATCGAAGTAACCCACTTCGTCAACTGGAATTGGCTGTTGACCCTTTTCAGGTTGATTCTTGAATAAGAAGAATTCGATTTCCGGATGAGTGTAAAAGGTGAAGCCTTTGTCTGCTGCCTTACTCAAGGCCCGAGTTAAAACGTGCCTTGGATCTGCCCATGATGGTGAGCCATCTGGAAGTTGAATATCGCAGAACATGCGAGCAACGCTGCTTTCCTCGCCGCGCCAAGGCAAGATTGAGAACGTCTCTGGATCTGGCTTGGCCAACATGTCAGATTCATATACGCGGGCAAAGCCTTCGATTGCCGAACCATCAAATCCGATGCCCTCAGAAAAGGCTCCTTCAAGTTCAGCTGGTGCAATAGCAACCGACTTTAAAGTGCCCAATACATCTGTAAACCACAGTCGCACAAAGCGAATGTCTCGCTCTTCGATGGTACGTAATACGAATTCTGTTTGCTTATCCACTAGTCCATGATGAAGCCATTGCGTTACGGCTGTGTTACAAAGCAACTCCGTCTGCATTTATGCTGTATCTGTGCCACAAATTCGCTTGGCTTTAGCGCAACTTAACCCTGTCGTAGGTGACTTGATCGGCAATAGCGCCAAGTGCCTAGAGGCCGTAAAGTCTGCGGCCGCACAAGGCGCTCAAGTAGTTGTACTGCCCGAGATGATCATCACGGGATATCCGGTTGAAGACCTAGCCCTTCGGCCGTCATTTCAAAATGCCTCAGAGCAGGTCACTAAAGATTTTGCAAGCCAGCTCAAGGCTGCCGGTCTTGGCGAAGTCTTAGTTTTCGTTGGGTACTTACGCCGCACAAGTGACACTGAAGCAAAAACTTTAGGCGTACCTCGCGGCGGACCCATGAATTGTGCCGCAGTAATTTACGACGGACACATCAAGACGACCTATTCCAAACACCACCTACCTAACTATGGGGTGTTTGACGAATATCGGTATTTTGTTCCAGGCAATGAATCCGTTTTGATCCGTGCATTTGGAATTGATATTGCAGTGGCAATCTGTGAAGACCTTTGGCAAGACGGTGGCCCGGTTTCGCAAGTTAAGGAAAACGGTGCTGGGCTTCTTGTAGTTCTTAACGGCTCGCCATATGAGCGAGATAAAGATGATGAGCGGCTAAACCTAGTTAAGCGGCGCGCTAAAGAAGCGGACGCAACTTTGGCCTACGTAAACATGGTCGGTGGGCAGGACGAGTTGGTTTTTGAAGGTGATTCAATCATCGTTTCGAAATCGGGAGAAGTTTTGCAGCGCGCACTTCAATTTGAAGTCGACATGCTCATTGCAGATCTTGAGATTGCGCCATCTGGTACCAGTACGAAACTAGCCAAGGGTGAAGCTGTAACTGTTATCCCAAGCGCGGAATTGCTGAATGACAAACCAGCTTTAATCACTGAATCAAGGAGTCGACTCGATCCAATCGGTGAGGTCTATTCCGCACTAGTTGTCTCGCTGCACGACTACGTAACGAAAAATGGCTTTAAATCGATTGCGCTTGGCTTATCAGGTGGCATTGATTCAGCACTGGTTGCTGCAATCGCAGCAGATGCCATTGGGGCAAAAAATGTTTACGGAATTTCAATGCCTTCTAAGTATTCATCCGACCACTCAAAAACAGATGCTCAAGACTCTGCCAATCGGATCGGTCTGAACTTCCGAACTGTGGAAATCGAACCTATGGTTTCTGCTTATTTGGAGAATCTAGACTTAACTGGCTTAGCCGAAGAAAATCTACAAGCTCGGGTCCGCGGCATGATTTTGATGGGTATCTCAAATCAAGAAGGTCACCTAGTGCTTGCCACTGGAAACAAGAGTGAACTATCCGTCGGGTATTCAACAATTTATGGTGACGCTGTCGGTGGCTTTGCTCCGCTAATGGATGTGCCAAAGGTTGATGTCTGGGAATTGGCCAAGTGGCGAAACCAAAGTGCGAATAACACTGACGAAGTAGCTCCAATACCTGAGTCCAGCATCACTAAGCCACCAAGTGCTGAGTTGCGCCCAGGTCAACAAGACTCCGATTCACTTCCTGATTACGAAGAACTTGATGCAATCCTTGAGATGTATGTTGAGCAGGATTTGAATGCCGATCAAATAGCAGCAGCTGGGTTTGATCTTGAGATAGTAAAGCGGATCTTGTTGTTAACTGACCGCGCTGAATACAAGCGCCGGCAATACCCGCCTGGCCCGAAGGTGTCGGGCAAGGCTTTCGGCAAAGACCGACGAATGCCAATAACTAACAAATGGTTCGAATGAACATTTGTTAGTTCAATAAACACAGTCGAACAAATGGGTTGAATAGACCGAGTATTTGGTAACTCGCTTTCTTAGCACAGTTCCTGACACAATGGGATTACAGATCCGGGGACTGCCATTGCGCAGCCTCGAGAGCGGAGAACTGAGAAATGAACAGTGAGCCTTTGTATGGCGGAAAACAATCACGGCGCATCACAACCAGTGATCTGATTGCCGCGAAGTCGCGTGGTGAAAAATGGCCAATGATTACTTCCTACGATGCACTCAGTGCCAGCGTGTTTGATGAGGCAGGAATTCCTGTCCTATTGGTTGGCGACTCTGCAGCCATGGTTGTGTACGGTTACGACTCAACCATTCCGGTAACAGTCGATGATCTAATCCCGTTAGTAGCTGCCGTGGAACGCGGCAGCTCACGAGCCATGGTTCTGGCGGATCTGCCATTTGGCTCGTATCAAAGCTCCCCTGCGCAAGCCCTGGAAACCAGCGTTCGATTTATGCAAGAAGGCAAAGCCCATGCTGTGAAAATCGAAGGCGGCAGGCAAATGGTTGAACACGTTTCACTCCTTACTCAATCCGGTATTCCTGTCATGGGTCACATTGGCCTTACGCCACAGTCGGTTCACCAAATGGGTGGATACAAGGTCCAAGGAAGGGGTGATGCAGGAGATGAACTCATTGCTGATGCCCATGCTCTCGTAGCGGCCGGAGTCTTTGCAATCGTTTTAGAAGTTGTGCCACATGAACTTGCAACTCGATTAACAAATGAAATTCCAGTTCCAGTTATTGGCATCGGTGCGGGGCCTGGAACGGATGCGCAAGTTATTGTTTGGCAAGATCTTTTAGGGCTAACCGGTGGCAAGCAAGCAAAGTTTGTTAAACACTACGCATCATTACGTGACATCATGCTCACCGGATCAAAAGCTTGGGCCAATGATGTTGCAAGCGGCAACTATCCTGATCTTGATCATTCCTATGAATAAAACTAAAAACACAATTCATCCAACAAATTGATTTTCGGGAAGTTTTTTTCCAAAAAATTCGAAAATTTGCTCAAATTTGCAAAGTTTTTTTGAAATATTCTTTTGTGTTGCGAAACTAGACACAAGATTTTACGTATCGCGTAAAATCTTGTGTCTGCATTTGACAAAAATTGATTTTCAAAAAAACCTGATAACCACGCGGTTTTTTTCATGCTTCTGGTAACGTACTGGAGAAAATTTCATAAGATTTACGTCGAAATTTCCAAAATAATTTATTGATTTTCGAAATATTGATGATGCGACACGCAGGCAACTTTATTTGCAAAAAATGCACCAAAGTGTGCCTTTGTCTGCCAACCTTGATAACAAGAACCTTCGGGAAGTCCGAGGGTCTTACCTCGAGGAGGACCTGTGGCTGCCAAGAAAACCACAGCACGTAAGGCACCTGCTAAGCGCAAGGTTGCTAAGAAGAAGGCTGTAGCTAAGAAGGCTCCAGCAAAGAAGGCACCTGCTAAGAAGAAGGCTGCTAAGAAAGCACCTGCTAAGAAGAAGGCTGCTAAGAAAGCACCTGCTAAGAAGAAGGCACCTGCCAAGCGCAAGGCTGCAAAGAAGGCACCTGCTAAGAAGAAGGCTGCTGCTAAGAAGGCACCTGCTAAGAAGGCACCTGCAAAGCGCAAGGCTGCTGCAAAGCGCAAGCCAGCTGCGAAGAAGAAGTAAATTTCCCCTGCTTCATCAAAAACCCCGTTCCCTTTTGGGAGCGGGGTTTTTGCTTTATCAAAGAACATTTAAATCTGATAAACGTTAATCTTCTTCGCGATCTAACTCTTCTTGTCTTTTACCAATTCGCTCAACTGCACTAGCCGCAAGTTCACGAGTCTCGTACGGACCAAGACGAGTCGCATTGGCACAGCCCTGGTTTTCCTCAACCGCTTTATGAATTAAACAAAACCACCACTGCATAAGTGCATTCTGGCACTTGATTGCCTAGATCACTAACGTTGATTAATCCGAATTAGAATGAAGGCATGACAGCGCCCGTAGGAAACTTAATCCCCGGCACTATCTCCCCCGAACGACCGGTCCCAGCCTCGATTGCTCGCCCAGAATACGTTGGTAAAAAAGCGCCAAAAAAGCATTCGGGTTCTGATGTTCAAACTTTAGAAACTATTGAGAAAATGCGCATTGCAGGGCGCATCGCCGCACAGGCTTTGGCTGAAGTCGGCAAAAATGTGGCACCTGGAGTCACCACTGATGAATTAGATCGAATTGGACATGAATTCCTGTTAGATCACAACGCCTACCCATCAACTTTGGGTTATCGAGATTTTCCTAAGTCGCTGTGCGCAAGTCTTAATGAAGTTATCTGCCATGGAATTCCCGATTCCACTGTGATTCAAGACGGCGACATCTGCAACATTGATATCACTGCGTTTATCAACGGTGTCCATGGTGACACCAACGCGACCTTTTTAGCTGGCGACGTTGATGAGGAATCCCGACTACTCGTGGAACGAACCGAAGAATCGCTTAAGCGTGCAATTGCGGCGGTCAGACCTGGGCGGCCAATAAATGTGATTGGCCGGGTTATCGAGTCGTACGCAAAGCGGTTTAATTACGGTGTCGTGCGCGACTTCACTGGTCATGGCATCAGCACAACTTTTCATTCCGGTCTGATCATCCCCCACTATGACACCGAGCATTTTGATACTGAGATTAAAGAAGGCATGACTTTTACGATTGAGCCAATGCTCACTCTTGGAACACACACCTGGGATATGTGGGAAGACGATTGGACTGTGGTCACTAAGGACCGACTCAGGTCTGCGCAGTTCG
>CANKTT010000018.1 GCA_947486505.1 Actinomycetota bacterium
GAAGGTGGCGTACACCGCGTGCAACGTGTGCCGGTTACTGAATCTCAGGGACGCATCCACACTTCGGCTGCTGGTGTTTTAGTGCTGCCGGAAGCTGAAGAAGTAGACGTCACCATCGATCCTAATGATTTGCGAATCGACGTGTTCCGCTCATCGGGACCTGGCGGTCAAAGCGTTAACACCACCGACTCCGCTGTTCGCATCACACACGTGCCAACTGGAATTGTCGTTTCGTGTCAGAACGAAAAATCTCAGCTTCAGAACAAAGAATCTGCGATGCGTATTCTTCGAGCTCGCATGTTGGCTGCTGCGCAAGAAGCAGCAATGGCCGCCGCATCTGATGCCCGAAAGAGCCAAGTCCGTACCGTTGATCGCTCGGAGCGAATCCGCACCTATAACTTTCCTGAAAATCGGTTGGCAGACCACCGAGTTGGCTTCAAGAGCAATAATCTAGATGCAGTAATGAACGGTGACTTGGACCCAGTAATCGGTGCTTGCATTGAAGCTGACACCAAGGAACGACTTGCGACTTTAGGAGATTAAAGATGGCTGAACCAGTTAAAGGGCCAGCATCGTATTTTCCGTCAATTGAAAAGAATTACGTAAAGAAGATTGATGAATGGATGAAAATCCTAAAGAAAGCAAAGCTCGAAAAGCACATGGAAATGGTTGCTTTCTTGAAGTCAGAATATGAAATGGGACACGGCCACGCAAACGCACTAGTTGCGCACTTCAAGACCCAGAAGTAGTCAATGCCAAGCGACCTTAAGGCAGTTGTAAGTAAGGCAACTGCTTTGCTAGTGCAGGCCCAGGTTTCAAGTCCACAAGTAGATGCCGAGTTGCTTCTCGCTCATGTAGTTGGCATTCAGCGCAGTCAATTGTTAACGGTTGTTGATCTCACAGATGAACAAGTTTCGGATTTCGAAATGCTAGTTGCTCGACGAGCAAACCGAGTGCCCCTTCAACATCTAACTGGCATTGCATATTTCAGACACTTAGAACTCTCAGTTGGGCCAGGGGTGTTTGTACCAAGACCAGAAACTGAATTACTTGTTGAAGCTGCAATTAAACATTTGAAAACTGTCGACCACCCGCGGATTGCTGTTGACCTTTGTGCCGGGAGTGGAGCCATCGCGCTCTCAATAGCACTTGAAGTTCCTGGAACTACAGTTCACGCCGTTGAGTTATCAGATGATGCTTTCAAGTGGCTCACTCATAACGTAGTTGACCATGCCGCAAAACTTGAAGCCATAGATTCACATGTAATTGTGCATCACGGAAATGCTGGAGACGGCTCGCTACTGGGCGACATTACGCAACAAGTAGATGCAGTAGTTTCTAATCCGCCTTACATTCCAAGTGAAATGATTCCGCGCGATCCAGAAGCCCGAGATCACGACCCAGCAATCGCGCTTTTCAGTGGCATAGATGGACTCGATGTTGCGCGTGAAGTTGTGCTAGTTGCAGCAGATTTATTGAAGCCTGGTGGCTTCATTGGGATTGAACATGCCGACGTCCAAGGAGAGAGCATGCCGGCATTGTTCAATGCTCAGCCAAATACTTGGACAGAAGTAAAAGATAACTTGGATTACAACCAACTTCCACGTTTCACCACGGCAATTAGATCTAATGTTGCAAGCGTAGGAAGATAGTTACATGTCACAAGTTCTTAAGGTTGATGGGTCAGGATCCAAAGCGGATGTGCAACTAGCAATCGAGGCAGCGGTTTTTGCTGTAAAGAATGGTGGACTTGCAGTAATTCCTACCGACACCTCTTATGCAGTTATTTGTGATGCCTTTAATGTTGATGCAATAGCAAGATTGCGAAATGCAAAGAAACAAACCTCAGACATTGCGCTACCGATAGCTGCAGGGTCGATTGAAACAATTCGCGGTGTTGCGAACTTTTCTATGGTCGCAAATGATCTAGCCAGCGCGGTTTGGCCTGGAGCGCTAACGCTGCTAACTATTGCCCAAGATTCGTTGGCTTGGAACATCGGCCAGGATGGTTCGGCATTGGCAGTGCGGGTTCCGCATCATGAAGTAGCACAGGCAGTCTTATCCGGAATTGGTCCAACGGTTATGACCGGTTCCCAAATAGTTGGAAATCCAGCGGTCCAGACTGTGGAACAAGCTCAGGCTGCGCTTTCTGATCTAGTAGATGTCTACTTAGATGGAGGCTCGCTAACCCCACATATTTCAACGGTTATCGATGCGACCACCGACCACGTACGTCTGGTTCGCAAGGGCGAAGTTACATTGGGGCAGCTCCGGGAAATCATGCCTTCGATAATTGACGCAACTGCGTCTTAAGTCGCAAGCCCCTAGGATTAAGAGACCGCGCGCCGGCGGTCATAACGTTGAAGGTGAAAATCATGAGCAATACTTTTTTCGGAGCAGAGTTCGACGAATTAAATGCAACTGATCCAGAAATTGCAAACATTCTGTTGGATGAGTTACAGCGCTTGCGCACTGGTATTCAGTTGATTGCATCCGAGAATTACACCTCACCAGCGGTTTTGGCGGCGCTTGGTTCGACATTGAGTAACAAGTACGCAGAAGGCTACCCAGGTAAGCGCTATTACGGTGGCTGTGAAGTAGTTGACGTTGCAGAGACCATTGGTATTGAACGCGCAAAGTCACTTTTCGGTGCTGACCATGCAAACTTGCAACCACATTCAGGTGCAAGTGCGAACATCGCGGTCTTCGGTGCATTCCTTCAGCCAGGCGACACCTACCTTGCAATGGCTCTTCCACACGGTGGTCACCTAACTCACGGTGCAGGCGTTTCTTATTCCGGTAAATGGTTTAATCCAGTTCACTACGGTGTTGCTGAAGGTTCAGAGGATATTGATTACGATCAAATGCGCGACTTAGCTCGTGAGCACAAACCAAAAATGATCATTGCTGGTGGCTCTGCGATTCCTCGCTTAATTGATTTCAAGGCAATCCGCGAGATCGCAGATGAAGTTGGCGCGATCATGCACGTTGATGCGGCCCACATAATTGGCCTAATTGCCGGTAAGGCAATTCCATCCCCAGTTCCTTATGCAGACGTTGTCACGTTTACAACTCACAAGGTTTTGCGTGGACCACGCTCTGGAATGATTCTGTGCAAGGAAGAACATGCCGCAAAGATAGATAAGGCGGTATTCCCAATGATGCAGGGTGGCCCAATGATGCATGTGATTGCAGCTAAGGCAGTAGCGCTAAAGGAATGTGCAACACCTGAATATCAAAAGTATGCAAAGGATGTCATCGTTAACGCCCAGGCCTTAACTGCAGGTTTGGCTGCCGAAGGTATGCGCCCAGTTACTGGTGGCACTGACACTCATCTCGCGTTACTTGATCTACAAGGTATAGATGTATCAGGTAAAGATGCCGAACAGCGCTCTGGTGACTCGGGAATTGTTTTGAACAAGAATTCAATTCCTTACGATCCAAAGCCAGCGGCCGTAACCTCCGGTATCCGCGTTGGTACCCCATCGCTTACTACTCAAGGTATGGGTGTGCCAGAAATGGCGACGATTGCAAACATGATTGGCCGGGCAGTTAAGTCGGATAATCCTGCAGTACATGCGGAAATCAAGGCCGAAGTCCTCGATCTAACTGCTAAGTTCCCGGCATACCCGCGACCTTAGTTATTGCTTGCGGCTAACCTTTCGTTATGCGTGAGTATTTGTTGTGTTTGGCCGCTGCCGCTGCCGTGACATATCTACTAACGCCATCAGCTCGCGCCTTGGCCATCCGGTATGGCGCCATGGCAGACGTTAGAGATCGCGATGTTCACATGTTCCCAACCCCACGCTGGGGCGGATTGGCGATGCTGGCTGGTCTTGGGGTTGCAATAATCTTGGCCAGCCAACTTCCGTTGATGTCCACAATCTTTAATGACCGGAGTCAGATTTACGCACTGATTATGGGTTGTCTAATCATCGTTGCCCTCGGATTACTTGATGACAAGTTCGGCTTGGATGCACCAACGAAACTCGTGGGCCAAATTCTGGCCGCTGGAGTTATGGCCATGCAGGGTGTCACGTTGGTTTGGTTACCAATTCGTGGCACTTTCATTCTTGATCCAACTACTTCAGTCCTGCTCACTGTTTTAGTCGTCTTGGTAAGTATCAACGCAGTAAACATGGTCGATGGATTAGATGGCCTTGCGGCCAGCATCGTTCTAGTCGGTGCCGGTGCGTTCTTCGCCTATTCGTATTTCCTATCGGTTGCAAATGGATATCAGCGCGCGGCACTTGCAACTTTGATTTCGGCATCATTAATTGGAATGTGTGCCGGTTTCCTTCCGCACAATTGGTACCGAGCGAAAATCTTTATGGGGGACACCGGATCAATGTTGATCGGACTGTTGATGGCTGCATCTTCGATCATGCTTACTGGTCAAGTTGATCCAGGCGGACTAAGCGGCGGAATTTTACTTCCTGCATTCTTGCCGATCGTTTTGCCGCTTTCGATTCTGGCGGTGCCACTGCTTGATCTACTGTTAGCGGTTGTGCGCCGAACTCGAAAGGGCCGCTCTCCGTTTTCACCTGACAAAGAACACCTGCATCACCGACTGCTTAAATTAGGTCACGGGCAAGAACGTGCGGTTTTAATCATGACCGCGTTTTCTGGTCTCCTAGCATTTGGCGCAGTGAGCACCGTATTCGTTCCAGTTTGGATTACTGGATTAGGGGCAGGATTAGGTGTGGTCGCACTCGCAAGCTGGGCGCTGAACCCACCCCGGACCAGAACTAGTGCAAGAACCTAAAGAGAATGTTAAGTACTGACCGTCACCAACTGAGATCTAACTGAGAGACTGATTTTTATGACAAGCCAACGACTAATACTTCGAGCAGCCATTCCAACTTTTATCGTTGGCGCATTGGCGACAATCACCGGGTTTATTTCCAGCGGCACCAAAGGACTGATTGCTGGCGTATTCGGGACGCTACTCGTGGTGGCTTTCTTCTCAATCGGTCAGCTGGCCCTAGATAAGGTCATCCGGACAAATCCAGGCATTGCTACCTCCATGGCCCTGCTGCTGTACTTAATCAAAGTGGCAGTGCTGTTTGTCCTACTGCTTATCTTCAAGGACACCGAAGCCTTTGATACCAAGGTTTTTGCCGCAACCATTGTCTCTTGCACGGTAGTTTGGCTAGTTGCCGAAACCTGGGCTTTTGCTACGGCAAAAGTGCTTTATGTTGAGCCAGGATCAGGACCAGATATACGGCCAGTTGATACCTCCCAACCTAAAGATTTGTGACCTTGTGAAATTAATCGCAAAGCCAGGGGTCAGTTCTGCACCCTTGGAAATACCTGATAATCTGGCGATGCAATGAAGGCAGACGGAGCTGAATTCCCCAACAGCAAAGACAGCCGCGAAACATCAGACATGGCCTGGCGTTCGGTTAGTAACTTAACTGCCGGGTTGTTGTTGTATGGCGGGCTTGGTTGGTTTCTCGGACAAAAGTTCGGACACCAAAACGCATTCATAGCCGCTGGATCAATTCTTGGAATTGTTTTAGCGCTTTACCTCACCTACGCACGCGTTTCGGCAATGGATCGAAACACCACGACGAGTGACCGGAGGAAAGACCAGCAATGAGTGTAGTTAAGTTAAGCGGTGACAGTTCCTGTCCCGTAACACCACACCTGAATTCAGGTTGCGGTTTTCCTGCACCAAACGCTGAAATCTTTTTCCTTGAGCCATACACAACTTTGAATGTCTTTGGCATGGACTTTGTAATTGGTAAAACTTCAATTCTTGCCGCCTTAGTTTCCTTGATCGTGGCAACGTTTTTCTTAGCTGCTGCCCGCCCGCGCAAAATGGTGCCAGGCAAGTTGCAGTCACTCGGCGAACAGGCTTACTTGTTTGTTCGCGATCAAATTGCTCGTGAAGTAATTGGCAAGGACGGCGATCGTTTTGTGCCGTTCCTAGGCTCACTTTTCTTCTTCGTTTGGATTTCAAACTTGATGGGTGTTATCCCAGGTGCGCAATTCCCAATCATGTCCAGCTTGGCTTTTCCGGTTTCGCTGACTCTTATGGTTTACGCGACCTACATGTACATCGGCATGAAGCATCAAGGACCAATCAAATTCTTTACCAGTGCGATGTTCCCACCAGGTGTGCCAAAGGCGATGTATGTCTTGCTAGCACCACTTGAATTGCTGCAACTTGTTGTTACTCGCCCTGTTACTCAGGCGATTCGTTTGTTTGCAAACATGTTTGCGGGTCACTTACTTCTAACAACATTTACATTGGCTGCTTACTACTTGCTTTCCCCATCCATCATCGGCGTTCTAGGCTCAGTCACTTCTTTCGGAGTTACCGTAGTTCTCACTGGATTTGAAATGTTTATTCAAGGACTGCAGGCATTCATCTTTACGCTTTTGACTGCCGTTTACATTGGTGGATCGCTGCACGCCGAACATTAAGATTTTCCGATTGAGCAATCGATTGGAACTTGCAAGACAGAAAGTAAACCTGAGTTACTGGACAAGCCAGTAACTCTCGACAGAAGGAATAAGTTATGTCAGTGCTAGCAGAAGTAACCGGCTCGATCGGTTCAATTGGCTACGGCCTTGCAGCTATCGGTCCAGGCGTTGGTATCGGAATCATCTTCGGTAACGGTGTGCAAGCTATTGCGCGTCAGCCAGAGGCTTACGGCGTTATCCGCCAGAACATGATTCTTGGCTTCGCGCTAACTGAAGCCCTTGCTCTAATCGGCTTCGTTGTCCCATTCGTTTTTGGTGCTTAATTCAAATCGAGGTTTAACCTACCGTGTTTAACATCATCGCTGCTGAATCTGAAGTCAACATCCTGCGCTTGCCGCTAGATGAATTGATTATCGGAACACTTGCGTTTGCCATTGTTTTCTTCGCGCTTGCAAAGTTTGCATTCCCTGCAATCAGCAAGACACTTGAAGACCGTGCCGATGCAATTGAAGGTGGGCTAGCGCGCGCAGAAAACTCGCAAGCAGAGGCTGCGGCCATGCTCGAGCAATATCGCGCTCAACTAGCTGACGCCCGAGGTGAAGCTGCAAACATTCGAGCCGAAGCACAAGCTGAAAAAACAGCCATGATTGAAAGTGCTCGTGGTGAAGCAGCAACAGCTGCCGCATCAGTAACCGAGCGTGCTCAGGCTCAGATTGAAGCTGAGCGTAGTCAAGCAATGGCATCGCTACGTCGCGACGTAAGTGAATTGGCCTTAACACTGGCAGGCAAAGTCGTAGGGGAATCCCTAACTGACGATGCTCGCGCACGTGCTTCGGTTGACCGCTTCATCGCAGACCTAGAAGTTGAGGCAGCTAAGTAATGATTGGTGCATCCCGCAATAGTTTGGCTTTGGTTCAGGGGACTCTTCGTTCCCGTTCCGGTCAGGGCGATCTGTCCGCTCTTTCTGCTGAGTTACTTGCGGCTGCCGACGTTTTGGCTGGGGAAAAATCCCTACGTCAAAACTTGGCCGACAGTGGACAGCCAAGTGCAGTTCGTAGTGCGCTAATCAATGACGTGTTTGGGTCAAAAGTTAGCGCCCTAACCGTTGAAGCACTTGGTGAAATTGTTGCTGCACGCTGGTCTTCAGATACCGACTTGGTAGATGCTGTTGAGTTACTTGGTTCCCAAGCGGCGTTTGTGGCTGCTGACAAGGCTGGATCTCTGGATCGCGTGGAAAGCGAACTGTTTCACTTTGGTCGTGCAGTCCAGGCATCTTCAGAACTGCAAATGACACTTACTGATCCATCACTGAGCGCTCAAACCAAGTCAGCAATTGTTGGAGACTTGATTGGAAGCAAGGTTGATTCAATCACTCTGGGTTTGATCAAGCATGTTGCTGGACACCTTCGCGGTCGACGCGTTGATTCAGTCCTAGAAACACTTGGCAACCTAGCTGCTGAACAGCGCAATCAAGTAGTTGCTGAAGTTAGATCCGCAGTCTCGCTAGATGCCAATCAAACCAGTCGACTATCTGCTGCGCTATCGAAGATCACTGGCAAGAACGTAAGAATCAATGTGGCAATTGATCCATCAGTACTTGGTGGAATTTCAGTAACCATCGGAGAAGACGTAATCGATGGTTCGATCGCCGCTCGACTTGAAAGTGCCCGCAGATCCTTGCTGGCGTAGCCCGAAAAGACCAAAGTAAACCCCACGAGTTAACAAGCAAGAACTAACAAGAAGAAAGCAGGACACCATGACGGAACTCTCGATCCGCCCGGATGAGATCCGCGACGCTATTGCTCGCAATGTTGAGTCGTTTACGGCTGGAACTTCGCGCGAAGAAATCGGACAGGTAACCCAGACCGGTGACGGTATTGCTCGCGTTGAAGGCTTGCATTCCGCAATGACTAACGAATTGCTTGAGTTCGAGGGTGGCCTTAAGGGCCTTGCTCTGAACCTTGACGTTCGTGAGATCGGTGCTGTTCTTCTTGGAGATGGCTCAAAGATCGCTGAAGGTCAAAGCGTAAAGCGCACTGGCGAAATTCTTTCGGTTCCAGTTGGCGATGGCTTCCTAGGTCGCGTAGTTGATCCACTTGGTAACCCAATCGATGGGCTTGGTCCAATTGCAGCCGACGGTCGTCGCGCACTTGAAACTCAGGCACCAACTGTTGTTCAGCGCCAGCCAGTGAAGGAGCCGATGTTAACCGGCCTTAAGGCAATCGATGCGATGACAGCTATCGGTCGTGGCCAGCGTCAGTTGATCATTGGTGACCGTCAGACTGGAAAGACTGCAGTTGCCATCGACACAATTTTAAACCAGCGTGAAAACTGGAAGTCAGGCGACAAGAAGAAGCAGGTTAAGTGCATCTACGTTGCTATCGGCCAAAAGGGTTCAACGATTGCTGCTGTTAAGGGCGCACTCGAAGAATTCGGTGCAATGGAATACACAACAATCGTTGCTGCCCCAGCATCTGACCCTGCAGGCTTCAAGTACCTAGCTCCTTACACCGGTTCGGCAATTGGCCAGTACTGGATGTACAAGGGCGAGCATGTATTGATCATCTTTGATGACCTTTCAAAGCAGGCAGAGGCTTACCGCGCAGTTTCCTTGCTACTTCGTCGTCCGCCAGGCCGCGAGGCTTACCCGGGTGACGTCTTCTACTTACACTCACGTTTGCTAGAGCGTTGTGCAAAGCTTTCAGATGATCTAGGTGCAGGTTCAATGACTGGTCTACCAATCATTGAAACCAAGGCAAACGATGTTTCGGCTTACATTCCAACTAACGTAATTTCCATCACCGATGGTCAGTGCTTCTTGGAATCCGATCTCTTCAACTCCGGTATTCGCCCGGCTATCAACGTAGGTATTTCGGTATCCCGCGTGGGTGGTTCAGCGCAGCCAAAGTCAATGAAGAAGGTTGCTGGACGTCTGCGTCTTGATCTAGCTCAGTACCGTGAACTCGAAGCATTCGCTGCTTTCGGTTCCGATCTTGATGCTGCATCAAAGGCACAGCTTGAGCGTGGTTCCCGTCTTGTAGAACTTCTAAAGCAGGGCCAGTACCAGCCACAGTCAATGGAACGCGAAGCAGTTTCAGTTTGGTCCGGAACTTCTGGAAATCTTGACGATGTTCCAGTTGAAGACATCCGTCGATTTGATGCGGAATTCCTAGATCACGTTGAGCGCAATCACAGCGCAATCTTTGAATCAATTCGCACATCAACTGACCTTTCCGATGACAACATCAGTTCATTGGAAAAGGCAATTGGTGATTTCAAGAAGCAGTTCCGCACAACAGCTGGTAACTCACTAGTTAACGAAGCGCCAGTTGCAGCAATCGAAGAAGCTGACATTGATGTCACTCAGATTGTGAAGGTCAAGGCTTAAGCATGGGAGCACAACTGCGGGTCTACAGGCGGCGGATTAAATCCGTCCAGTCGACCAAGAAGATTACGAAGGCAATGGAGCTAATTGCTTCGTCGCGTTTCGTCAAGGCGCAACAGCGCGTTGAAGCTTCTTTGCCGTACACCCAAGAGCTACTTCGGGCGATTTCGGCTGCGGTATCTCATGGAAACAGCAAGGGCGCTTTGGTCTCTGAGGTTGAAAATAGAAAGCGCGCTGCGGTAATTCTGATTACTTCAGATCGAGGTCTTGCTGGTGCATATTCCTCTGCCATCATCAAAGAAGGCGAAGGACTTAACGCGCTACTTAAAGAAGAAGGCGTTACTCCTGAGCACTATTTAGTAGGGCGCAAGTCAGTTGGTTACTACAAGTTCCGCGAGCGCAAGATTGCAAACTCCTGGACGGGTTTTACTGACCAACCAACTTACGAAGATGCCAAGCGAATTGCTGCTGCTGTGTTTGAAGCCTTCAACACTCCAACTGCCGAAGGTGGCGTCGACGAAATTCATTTGGTTTACACGCACTTCGTAAACATGGCAGTGCAAGAAGTTCGAGTTCGTCGGATCCTTCCAGTAGAAATCCTTGAAGTGTCTAAAGCTGAGGCTTCCGAAAAACTTGATACTAAAGTTTTCCCACTTTATGACTTTGAGCCAAGCCCAGAAGCTGTGCTCGAAGCACTATTGCCTCGATACGTCGAGAACATGATTTACACCGCACTGTTGTTAGCAGCAGCAAGTGAGCACGCCGCACGTCGTCGCGCCATGAAGTCTGCTTCTGATAATGCAGAAGAACTAATCCGCACACTTGCTCGTCAGGCCAACCAGGCCCGTCAGGCAGAAATCACCCAGGAAATCAGTGAAATCGTCGGCGGCGCCGACGCACTGGCTTCCGCATAACCAGGGAGTAAGTAGATATGACAACCACGACACAGACATCTGTCGGCCGAATCGCTCGTGTTACCGGTCCTGTTGTTGACGTTGAGTTTCCAGTCGAAGGCATGCCAGCGCTTTACAACGCGCTGGAAGTTGATGTTGACTTCGGTGATGGAGAAAAGCGT
The DNA here is from genome assembly GCA_947486505.1 of Actinomycetota bacterium. The sequence continues at coordinate 10,893 of CANKTT010000018.1, forward strand.
CTGCTAACTCTTGAGGTTGCCTTGCACATTGGCGACAACATGGTTCGCGCGATCTCGATGCAGCCAACGGACGGTCTAGTCCGTGGCGCTGAAGTTCGCGACACCGGTGACTCAATCACAGTTCCAGTTGGTGACGTTACAAAGAGTCACGTATGGAACACGCTTGGTAAGCCACTTGACGTGCCAGAAGCATCACTTGAGATCAAAGAGCGTTGGGGAATCCACCGTCCAGCGCCAACCTTTGATCAGCTTGAATCAAAGACTGAAGTTTTCTGGACAGGTATCAAAGTTATTGACTTGCTAACCCCTTACGTAAAGGGCGGAAAAATCGGCCTTATGGGTGGTGCCGGTGTAGGTAAGACTGTTTTGATTCAGGAAATGATCACCCGCGTTGCTAAGAACTTCGGTGGTGTTTCGGTATTCGCAGGTGTTGGTGAGCGTACCCGTGAAGGTAACGACCTTTTCCTAGAAATGACTGAGTCCGGCGTTATCGCTGATACTGCTCTGGTTTTCGGCCAGATGGATGAGCCACCAGGCACCCGTCTTCGCGTAGCTTTGTCAGCACTAACCATGGCTGAGTACTTCCGCGATGTTCAAAAGCAGGACGTACTTCTGTTCATCGACAACATCTTCCGCTTCACCCAGGCAGGTTCAGAAGTTTCAACACTTCTTGGCCGTATGCCTTCTGCGGTGGGTTACCAGCCAACACTTGCTGATGAAATGGGTGTGCTTCAAGAGCGCATTACTTCAACTCGTGGTCACTCGATTACTTCACTTCAGGCAATTTACGTTCCTGCAGATGACTTGACCGACCCGGCTCCTGCTGCAACCTTCGCTCACCTTGATGCGAACACTGTACTTAGCCGTCCGATTTCGGAAAAGGGTATTTACCCAGCTGTGGATCCACTTGATTCCAGCTCTCGTATTTTGGATGCTCGTTACGTTGGCGCTGAGCACTACGCAGTTGCTGCTGAAGTTAAGCGAATCCTTCAGAAGGCCAAGGAACTTCAGGACATCATCGCGATTCTTGGTATCGATGAACTTTCTGAAGAAGACAAGATCCTAGTTAACCGTGCCCGTCGCATTGAGCGCTTCCTGTCACAGAACATGTTCGTGGCTGAAGCCTTCACCGGCCAAAAGGGTTCCTTCGTTCCAGTTGAAGAAACCGTGGCTTCATTCAAGAAGCTAACTGAAGGTGAATACGATCACCTGCCAGAGCAGGCATTCTTCATGGCTGGTGGCATCGATGACGTTATCGAGAACGCCAAGAAGCTTCAGGGCTAATCGTGTCTGAACTTAACGTTTCCGTCGTAGCCGTAGACCGCAGTATTTGGGTGGGACCAGCTAAGTCGATCGTTGCCAAGACTCCAGAAGGCGAGATCGGCATTTTGCCAGGTCACGAACCAGTGCTGTCTTTGTTAGTGAACGGCGTTGTTCGGATCGAACCTACTGAAGGTTCGAAAGTAGCAATTGCAGTTCACGGCGGTTTCGTAGCCATGGATTCGGACAACGTTCGCATCTTGGCCGAGACAGCTGAACTGTCTAGCGACATCGACGTTGATCGCGCTCAGAAAGCTTTGGATCGCGCACGTGCAGCCGGTGAAGATTCACCAGAAGCACTTGCTGCAGCGCATCGCGCCGAAACTCGTTTGAAGGCGGCAGCGACAGTAACTGCAACTGGGTTACACAGTTAGAGGTTTCACCATCAAGGCCAGAGTCAGTTTGGCTCTGGCCTTGATTTTTTTGAACAGTTCAATCGCATAGGCTCAAGGTATGGCACCCCAAATCGCAGTAGTTGGCAGTATCAACGCTGATCTAGTCGTTCAGATGCCAAAGCTTCCAGGTCGTGGCGAAACGGTAAGTAGTGCTGAGCCGCAATGGTATCCAGGTGGCAAAGGAGCAAATCAAGCAGTTGCGGCCGCACGCATGGGTGCAAACGTCGCAATGTTTGGAGCAGTCGGAACGGACGAGCCTGGCCAGATGTGCCTCTCTGCCTTAACGCAAAGCGGAGTAAACATCGATTCGGTAGCACAAGTTTCTACCCCAACCAGCACAGCCTTGGTCATGGTTGAGGAATCAGGCGAAAACCAAATAGTTGTAGCCGACGGCGCCAATCAACATGCCTCATTTAACGCAGTGCAAATCTCATCAGCTGACGCAGTTATTGTTCAGTTTGAAATCCCCGAATCAGTAATCATCGAAGCTGGAAAGTCTGCAAGTGGAATTTTTTGTGTTAACGCAGCTCCAGTTCGTGAAATTTCTGATGAACTTGCCGAGTTAATTGACCTATTAATTGTCAATGAAATCGAGTTCGAGCAATTAGGCAAACCAAATTTGAAGTTAGTAATTGTTACAGCGGGTGAAAAAGAAGTGATTGCTTATCAAAACGGAGCAATCGTAGCAACGGCAAAGCCACCAAAAGTTGAAGCGCTCGATACGGTAGGAGCTGGCGACACTTTTGTGGGTGCATTCGTAGTTGCCTATGCGTCTGGGCAATCGATTGCGGATTCACTGGAACGCGCTTGTGCAGCTTCAGCACTTTCAACACTAAAGTTAGGTGCACAATCGGGAATGCCAACTGCAACCGAAGTAAATGAATTTTTGTTAAGTAGAAAAGCGTAGGCAAAGAGGAAATATGACCCGAGCACTATTGATCGATACGGACCCTGGAATCGATGACGCAGTTGCAATTGCATTGGCATTAGCTTCCCCGGAGGTAGATGTCATCGGAATCACTACGGTTGGCGGTAACTCCGGTCTGACTGCAACAACTCGTAATGCATTACGGCTACTTGAATTTATGGGCAGAACCGATGTACCGGTTGCTTCAGGTTATGACGAGCCATATGCCCGCCCAAAAATGGAAACTGGTTATGAGCCAGTTCATGGTAACGATGGACTGGCGGGCGTAGATTTGCCGGAGCCAACCACGGAAGTCGTATCAACAGATGCACCAGCTTTCTTGGCTGACAAAATTCGAAACTCACCCGATCCTGTCACATTGGTCGCGATTGGACCCCTTACAAACATTGCACATCTAGTGGATCAATACCATGAAGTAATACCAATGATTGATCGATTCGTAATCATGGGTGGCGCTGCTCGAACCGGAAACGTAACACCTGTTGCTGAGTTCAACATTTGGCATGATCCTGAAGCAGCAAAACGAGTATTCGCCAGTGGCATCAACACGGTGATGGTTGGGTTAGACGTCACTCATTCTGTTAAAACGTTTGAAAATCTATGGGGTTGGCTAAAGGATGGAAGCAAGTTTGGAAATGTTTTTGACCACATTCTCACTTCATACACAAACTTCTATGAGACTTTTTACGGAGAACGCATGACTCATCAGCATGATGCGTTGGCAATGGCTGAGGCAATCTGGCCAAACATCATGGAACTTGAGCCAGCATTTATTGATGTGGAATGCCAAGGTGAGTTAACAACTGGAATGACTGTCACAGATACTCGTCTTCGTAACGACGTAAAGCCAAATGGTTACGTCGCTTGGACCATTGATGGGGATGACTTCCATCAAAAGTTGATGGCAGCCCTTTCAAACATGGCTACTTCAATAGGTCGATAACGGTAACCAAAGTTAAGTTAGCGAGTGCTGCCTGGCTTCCAAAGCACATCGCCGACATCTTTGTTGGCTACGCGAGAAAGAATGAACAATAAATCTGAGAGTCGATTCAAATAGTTTGCTGCTAACACGTTCATACCACCGTGATACATGTCCAGTGCACCCCAAGTGCTGCGCTCTGCTCTTCTGGTAACAGTGCGAGCCACGTGCAAGTAGGCGGCGCCTACAGTTCCACCAGGCAAAATGAAGGAACGAAGCGCCTCTACTTCTTCGTTGTACTTATCGCATTGGGCCTCGAGGCGCTCAATGTAATCAGGCGTGACACGAAGTGGCTCATGTGCGGGATTATCAATCACCGGAGTGCAAAGGTCTGCGCCAACATCAAACAATTCGTTTTGAATCATGGTTAGAAGCTCGACAATGTCGCTTCTAAGTTCGCCGGCAGCAATAGCCAACCCAATAGAACTGTTGGCCTCATCGACGTCGGCATAGGCCTTAAGTCGAGGATCGTTCTTACCCGTTCGACTCATGTCTCCGAGGTTGGTAGTGCCATCGTCGCCAGTACGGGTGTAAATCCTTGTTAAATTGACCATGCCCTAAGCCTAGGGCGCATTGGGTTTCTCTGCCTTTTCTTGAGATAGAAATTAATTCGGCAAAAGCACGTTATTCTGCTTTATCGTGGAGGTCTTTCGAATTCAAGGGGGCGCCCGCCTGCAAGGCGAGGTGCACATTACTGGTGCCAAAAACAGCAGCCTCAAACTCATGGCTGTGGCTTTGCTCGCTCCGGGGAAAACCATAATTCATGCCGTTCCAGATATTCTCGATGTTGAAATAATGGCCGAACTTCTTCGCCGACTTGGGTGCTCAGTAAGTTACGACGCAGCCACTGAAACCGTCGAAATTGCGGTTCCGGAAACGATTGAGAATCGAGCCGACTATGACTTGGTTCGAAAGATGCGCGCTTCAATTGCGGTACTAGGTCCACTTGTTGCCAGAACTGGAACAGCAGATGTTGCCTTGCCTGGTGGAGATGCAATTGGCTCGCGCGGATTAGATATGCACATTGCAGGATTAGAACGCATGGGTGCAACTGTTGCCAACGAACATGGCTATCTATTGGTTCACGCACCCGATGGTGGACTTATAGGAACACATGTCTATTTGGAATTTCCGAGTGTAGGCGCTACTGAAACCTTGTTGATGGCTGCAGTTACTGCTAATGGTGTGACTGTTATTGATAACGCTGCTCGAGAACCGGAGATTGTCGATATCTGCAACATGTTGCTTGCAATGGGTGCACAGATCGATGGCGTTAGTACTTCATTGCTTACGGTTACCGGCGTCTCGGGTTTACGGGCCGTGGAACACACTACGGTTTCGGATCGAATCGTTGCCGGAACTTGGGCAGTAGCAGCAGCAATAACTGGTGGAGACATTACAGTTCGTAATGCAAATAGCGAACACCTTTCGATTGTCCTTGAAAAACTTGTCACCTCCGGAGCAGAAGTTAATGTGACTAGTGACGGGTTTCGGATTCAAATGAATAAGCGACCAAAGGCTATCGATGTCGTAACGCTTCCGTATCCCGGATTTCCGACGGATCTGCAGCCCCAGTTCATCGCACTGAATTCCATTGCTGAGGGTTCAGCTATGGTTACCGAGAATTTATTTGAAGCGCGATTTAGATTTGTTCAGGAACTTTCTCGGCTAGGAGCTGAAGTACGAACTGATGGGCATCACGCTTTAATAAGAGGGCGGTCGCAGTTATCAGGTGCTCCCGTTGAAGCCACTGACATCAGAGCCGGTGCGGGATTAGTTTTAGCAGGCCTGGTTGCCGAGGGTGAAACTCTGGTTCATGCGGTGGAACATATTGATCGTGGGTATGTAGGTTTTGAAACACAATTAAGCGCTCTTGGCGCTAACATCAGGCGCGAGACTAGCCCGCAGGTTTCTTAAGAATTTTTATTGCGGATTCCACATCTTTTGGCCAGACCATGATTCGTGGACCATCGTTGGTTTGAGCCAAACTAGCTCTTAGGCCGGCATCAACTAAAGATCTGCGCAAGACTTCACCTTCGATGTAGTTACTCGGCGAGGCAATTGGGACCAACATTCCATATTCATCTGGACTTCCAGATTTTGCAGGTCGCTCAACTACTGACCCTCCTCGCGCAAATGCCCAGCGCAGGATTATGACCATGATTCCGAGGGCAGAAAAAGCCACGAGTGGGCCAAAGAAGTATGAAAACGAGTTCCAGGCTGGCACGACCCAATTCTGTCGCAATCTGTCTCAAACCGCAGGGCAAAAGTCTGGCCATTTCCTGACAGTTGCTTGAGTCTGCCAGACTAGCGACATGAGTTTTTCGCAAATTGGTGTTGTTGGTCTGGGAATTATGGGAGCCGGAATCGTCGAAGTGTTTGCCAGGGCGGGCCACCAAGTAGTTGGAATTGCTGAGTCGTCTGCAGCTGTTGATGCGGGCAAATCGAATCTGACAAAGTCTCTGAGTCGCGCAGTTTCAAAAGGCAAGTTAACTCAGAATGAAAGTGATGAGATTACTTCGAGAGTTTCATTCGGTGAAGATTTTGAATTATTGGCAAATTGCGACCTTGTGATTGAGGCCGCCCCTGAAATCTTGGCCCTTAAGACTGAGATCTTTTCCAAACTGGACACAGCAGTAAAGCTAGATGGAATTCTGGCAACGAACACCTCGAGTCTTTCCGTTACAGAAATTGCAAATGCGACATCGCGCCCAACACAGGTAATTGGAATGCATTTCTTCAACCCAGCACCAGTGCAAAAGTTTGTAGAAGTTATTTCGACGGTTCACTCGGATGCGAAAGTAGTGGCTGAGATTGTTGAGTTAGGAAATTCACTTGGAAAGCACCTCGCACAGATCTCGGATCAACCAGGATTCATTGTCAACAAACTATTGCTTCGCTACTTGAATCATGCAGTTCAGATTCTGGACTCAGGTCAGGCAAGCAAGGAGCAAATTGATTCAGCCATGCGCGAGTTATCCGGCTACCCAATGGGTCCATGCGAGCTACTTGATTTGATCGGCATTGATACCTGTGTTGAAATCTTGAAAACCATTCATGCGGATACCAATTTAGAAATTGACGAACCGGCTGAGGGAATGGTCAAACTAGTTTCAGCAGGTAATAAGGGTCGCAAGAGCGGATCAGGTTTCTACAACTACGCCGAAAAACTAGAAATTCCTACTGACTCAAATGAATCAGTCAAGAGCCAAGTTCATAACGATCTGCTGATGGCATACCTAGGTGACTGCATTGCAATGGAAGCCACGGGATATGCCACAAAGGCTGATATTGATTCAGGCATGAAGTTAGGTTGCGGCTTACCACAAGGACCATTTGAAGTAATTGAAATCATCGGGATTGAAAAGGTTAGAACAGCTCAGGCTGAACTCGCTAAGCGAAGTGGAATTGCTACTTACCAACCATTGCCGCTCTAACTGGTTTTGACAGCGACTTAGAATTAGACCATGGGGCGCCGAAATCGAAGAGATTCAAATGAAGAGCCACCTGAGCTCAAACTTGGAAGTTTTGGTCGCACTGAAAATCATGCAGATGGTGAATGGCAAGTTACCTCACTTACTGGTGAAACATCAGTGAAGGTTTATCGCTGCCCTGGTTGTCAGGGAGATATTCAGCCTGGTACTGCGCATATTGTTGCTTGGAATGTTGATTACTCAGCTGACGAGAGACGACACTGGCACACTGCCTGCTGGAAACGCAGAACTCCCAGGAAATACTGATGGCTGAAATTGTTTCCAACAGCGTGTTACC